>JASFFM010000162.1:0-8946 GCA_050124295.1 Desulfobacterales bacterium
ACCGGAAACGGTCGAGAAGCTGTTCTCCGGCCGTCCGGTGACCATACGGAAAAATGTCGATGCCGTGACCGCCGCAAAGTACCAAAAAGCGGCTGCCGACTGTGGGGCCGTTTTTGAACTTGAACCGATCGAGACCGCACCCGAAAGCAAACCACCGCCGTCTGCGGCCGTGGCCGCGCGGGACGCCACCATGGTAATTTGCCCGCATTGCGGCTTCTCCCAGAGCCGTGCCACGTCATGCCTTCAGTGTGGTGATTTTCTCATCCAAACGGATCCCAAACCCCCGTCAGTTGCACCTGCCAAGGTCGCCGTGGCAGTATCACCGGCCCCAAGCGAGTCGGGATCCCGTAAAAACCTTTGGAAAACCGCCCGGATCAGCCTTCTTCTGCTGGTTCTCTTTATCGTGGGCATGAATACCTTTATGTCAGGACGCTGGACCACGGATTGGGATGAGCCCCTTTGGGTGGGGATCTACCCCATCAACGGCGATCAGCAGGCGCAGATCACCAATTATATTGACCGTCTGGAGGAAGAGACCTTCCAGCCAATCGCTGATTTTTTTGCCGAGGAGGCGGAGGCCCACGCATTGCCCCTGGCGGAACCGTTCACGATACGGCTGGCGCCCGCCGTAAGAGAGATGCCGCCCCCGCCCCCCCAGGGGCGCAATCCACTGGCGGTCATCTGGTGGAGCCTTAAAATGCGCTGGTGGGTCTATCAGAATGACACTTTTGAGGAGGGCCCCTCCCCGGACATCAAAATTTTTTTAATCTATCATGACGCCCGTAGGCCGAATCCTCTGGAGAATTCGCTGGGTATCCGCAAGGGACTTTTCGGCGTCGTCCACGCTTATGCCGACTATCGGCTGGAGCCTAAAAACCATGTGGTCATCGCCCACGAAATTCTCCACACCGTGGGCGCGAAAGATAAATATGACATGGAAACCCGGCAGCCGCTTTTTCCGGGGGGTTACGCCTATCCCGACAATCAACCGGTCCATCCCCAGCAGGTCGCAGAAATCATGGGCAGCCGGATTCCGCTATCGCCGACCCAATCCAAAATGCCGCCCACGCTGAACTACACGGTCATCGGAAAGCAGACGGCGCGTGAAATCAAATGGATCGATAAAAGTGCCCAATGATCGGATCGAAAGCAATCGCCGACCCAGGGAACGTCGCACCGCCGCGTCCCCACGATCATGGATGTTCCCATGAGCATATGGATCACACCGGCCTCGGTTGCCACATTGAACACCATGGCAACCGACACTCTCGTCGAGCATATCGGCATCGAATTCACTGAAATCGGTGATGATTACCTCAAGGCCCGTATGCCGGTGGACCGACGGACAGTTCAGCCGGCGCGCATCCTGCACGGGGGCGCTTCCGTGGTACTGGCCGAAACCCTTGGCAGTGTGGCGGCCTACCTGTGTATCGACCCGGCGCGCAAAATGGCGGTCGGTCTGGCAATCAACGCCAACCACATTCAGTCGGTCCGCGAGGGTTACGTGACCGGTACAGCCAAACCGCTGCATTTGGGCAGTTCGACCCAAATCTGGCAAATTCATATTCACGACCGCCGCAACCGGCTGGTCTGTGTATCACGCATCACTCTGGCGGTTCTGGATCATAGCGACCGTGGGGTGCCTTCGGAGGAGGAACGATGAAAGGTATTGGCTGGCGCGTGATGGTCATCCTGGTCGTGTTGACCGCGGCGGCGGCCGGGGCCGGTTCGATCTACAAGTGGGTCGATGAGGAGGGGGTGGTCCATTATTCCGACCGCGCCCCGGAGGATAGCAGCGTTCAGGGCGACATCGAAACCCGCGAAAGCGTTACCAGCCGTCCATCGCCGGAGACGCCCGAAGATAAAGGCGCCCGCCCGCCGGCAAGCGCCCAGCCGCCTCCACCGGAAACCAGCCCCAAAAATGCCGACGTCGAAATCTACACCACGCGCTGGTGCCGCTACTGCAAGGATGCCAAGCGCTATTTTCAATCGCGGGGAATCAGGTACAAGGAGTATGATATCGAAAGGGACCGGACGGCCGCCCGCCGGCACAAACGCTACAATCCCCGTGGCGGCGTTCCCGTGACCGTTATCAACGGGCGCGCGATTGTCGGCTATGCGCCAGCCGCTTTTGCCCGGGCCTTGCGGAATTCTTAGCGGCAGCGTCTGAGTGCCTTTTGTTGGGATGGTCTAAGATGCGTCTTAACACCGGAGATGCGGTACCACTGTTGGCGACATGCTATGGGAACGGCCGACCGATCCTGGCGCACGCTTACCGGCGTCGAAAAGGATGGCCTGCCGATTTGCGTTCGACCGCCTACCCCGTCTGCAACCGGCGGGGCAATGCCTTGATCCGACCCCATGCGGCATGGCAATTCCAGGGCCTCCAACCTCCAACCGTCTTTCAATCACCTCCGGAACGCCTGCGGCCCTGCGCCCACCGCCCGTGTCGGCTTTTTCCCCTGCCCCCCGATCCGGGATACCGCCGGGATCGCCTGGGTGGAGCGCATCCCGCCTGGATCGATGTTCTGAAAGAGCCCCTAAGGCCATTTTTCCCTGCCCTTGCCCCTTTCCGGGCTTATTTTTCCGCCCCGAAGGATGGAGCGCAAAACCAGCATTCCGGCCGATTGCCTGCTTGCGCTCGAGCCCGCCATCCATACCCTACATCAGGGCAAGAACACCGGCGAGGGTCCGCCACCGCCGGCCACCAACCAATGGCTGGGGCTGGTTTTGTTCGGGAAGGAAATCGATCCCCATGATGGCCCGCCGGCATGACTTGAAGCATCTCTTGGACCCCAAGTCCATCGCTGTTATTGGGGCCAGCAATCGGGATGGCAGCATCGGCCGCATCATCCTCGAACGCCTGATGCCGTCTTTGCGCAAGCTCTATCCGGTGCATCCCCGCGAACCGGTGATTATGGGGTATGAAGCCTGTCCTGATATTGACGCCCTGCCGGCCGGCATCGACATTGCCGTGATCGCCACCGGTGCGGAGGCCGCCGTGTCGGCGGCAGAGGCCTGCGCAAGCAAAGGGATACCTTTTTTGATCATCGTGGCCGGTGGCTTCGGCGAAACCGGGGAGGAGGGTATCCGGCGTGAAAGACGTCTTCTGAACATCGCCCATCGTAGCGGAACCCGAATCCTGGGTCCCAATTCACTGGGGATTTTTATCCCCCATGAGCGCCTGGACACCATTTTCGTCGAGCACGGCGACAAGGCCTTAGGCCGCGGCGGCGGCGTGGTCTTCATTACCCAGAGCGGTTCTGTCGGTGTGGAAGCACTGGGCTTGGCCAGCAACACCGGTTACGGTATGCGTGCGTTTATCGGTCTGGGCAATAAATGTGACCTCGATGAACTCGACTTTTTGGACTTTTTTGGTCGTGATCCGGAAACGAAGTGCCTGGCTTTTTATCTTGAAAATATCGCCCATGGTCGACGATTCCTGGAAAAAGCCCGCCAAATCGCGCCCCACAAACCGGTGCTCGTATTAAAAGCCGGTCGCACGCCGGCCGGAGCACGGGCGGTAAGCAGCCACACCGGTCGTCTGGCCGGCATGGATGCCGTGGTCAGCGGTGCCTTTCGGCAGTATGGCATTCAACGGGTCTTCGATGACGAGGAACTCTGTGATGCCTCCAAGTGCCTGGCCATGCTGCCTACCGCAGCGGGTCGACGTGTGGCCGTCCTGACGCCGGCCGGCGGTTTCGGCGTGATGTGCGCCGATCACATCGAAGCGGACCGACGCGGCATCCCTCTCAGCATGGCTGCGCTCAAACCTCACACCGTCCGCCGTATTCGCGAGGCCACCTTTCCTTTTGCCGCCTGCGAAAACCCGGTGGATCTCACGGCCAGCGCCGATGACGGCATGTTCGGCCGCAGCCTCGATGCCCTGTTGGAAGACGACGGAGTGGACATCGTCATCTGTACCGCTTTTTTCGCACCACCGGCCATCTCGGACGGGCTGATCCAAGAAATTGCCCGCCGGGCCAAGCACAGCGCCAAACCTGTGGTTACCTTTACCCAATACGGACCCTTTACGGATCTTTATCTGCGGCGCTTCCACGATGCTGGCGTGGTCGGGTTTCCATCCATCCGTCGCACCGTGCGCGCCGTGCGTTTTCTCGTGGAACGCGCCCGTATCTTAGCGGCGCTGGAAGAGCGATCATGAAAACCCTTTTGGATCGATGGCGCGCCGGACTGACCGTTGCCGACCGTCCCGATGAATATGAAGTCAAACATCTTCTCGCTGGCTTCGGCCTGCACGTCCCTCCGGGGATGCGTTTGCCACCGGGCAATATTGAGGCCAGACCGGATTTCCCGGGCCCATATGTCGCCAAGGTTTGCTCACCGTATATTGAACACAAAACGGATCTTCAAGGCGTTCATCTGAATCTGAACGGGCAGCGTCTGTCCGCGGCATTACGCATCCTGAAGAACGCTTTCCCAGAGGCGTCGATCCTGATTGAGGCGATGGTGACCTTCGACGGCCCGGAAATGATCGCCGGGGGGGTGATGGACCCTGGATTCGGACCGGCGGTCATGGTGGGTGCCGGGGGTATTTTAACCGAGATCGCTCCCGATGTGGCCTTTCGCTTGGCCCCCCTCGCGGAACCCGAGGCCCGACGCATGCTTTTGGAACTCGCTATCTACCCTGTATTCGAGGGCTTTCGCGGCTTGAAGCTGGATCCCGCGGCCCTGGCCCAATTAATGGTCGTCGTAAGCCAACTTGTAGACGCTCTGGGGTCGCGTTTCGATCAGTTGGACTTGAACCCTATCGTTTGGGGACCTGCGGGGTGGACGATCCTGGATGCCAAACTCATGCTGCGTAGGGCGTTGTCGCCCCCCTGCGATTGAGGCCTCTCACGCGGGGGCCACAACGTCCATTGGCGACCCAAACCAAGTCAGCCCGGATCGCAAAACATTCGCTAGATGGCTTGCATGCCCGCCTGGTATGTGCCAAGCGTCATCGCGGGGGAAAGTCTGTTACAATAACATGCTCGAAAGGGTCGTGCGCGGATCGACCGCGCGCCGCCACAGGCCAAAATGGCACGTCTGATTAACTTGCCGAAATCAACCGCCATGCTTGAAATCATGAAGATACTGATCCCCATTGTCATTATCGGTATTGGGCTCCTGTATGTCTTTCAGGACGCGATGATCTTTTTTCCCCAGCCGACACCGCCGGAAAACCGGCAATCTTTTGACAAGTATGCCCTGACCCTGGAGCATGAGGGCCGACAGCTAAGGGGATGGTACGTCCCCGGGGCTGTCTCACCGAATCGCCCGCTACTGATTTACTATGGGGGCAACGCGGAGGAAGTCTCCGGCAACCTCCGGGACCTTCCGCGCATGCATGCAGGTGCCTATCTCTTCATGAACTATCGGGGATACGGCGACAGCGAAGGCAAACCCTCTCAAGATTCCCTTTGCCGCGATGCCCTGTATATTCTGGATCAGCTGAGCGCGCGTGAGAATATCCCCTTGAATCATATTGTGCTCATGGGCCGTAGCCTGGGGTCGGGGGTGGCGGTGCATGTGGCCGCCCATCGTCAAGTGGCCGGGGTTATCCTGGTCACCCCTTTTGATAGTCTTTTGAACGTGGCCCGGCACCACTACCCGGTGTTACCGGTGCGATGGCTCCTGAAGCATCCTTTTGACTCGGCCGCCCTGGCCCCGCAGATCCAGCTGCCGGCGTTGGTCGTCATGGGCGCTCAGGATCAGATTATTCCCTTCGCGCGTTCCGACCGGCTGGCCCGGCGGTGGGGCGGAACGTGCGATAAGGTGGTGATTGACGGGGTTGGCCATAACGACATTCAATTGGACCCTCGCTACTGGCAGGCCATTAATTCTTTTCTGTCCAGACCGAAAGCGATGCCTGAATAATCAGGCCATCCAGCCGACCAGCCAAGGCAAGCATCATAACCCAAGCGTTGCGTCCCGGAGGGAGCCCCGTGCCCGTTATTGACCTGACCTATCCCCTGACCACCGGCATGCCGGTGTATCCCGGTACGCCGCCGCTGGAAAACAAGCCCATTGCCCGTTTGCAGGAGAAAGGCTTCCGGGAACGCCTTCTGTCGTTCTGCTCGCACACCGGTACCCACATGGATGCCCCGAGCCATCTCATCCGCCAGGCTAAGACGCTGGACCAGTTCTCGGCGGACCACTTCATCGGGAACGGTCTCTGCATCGATACCACGGAGATGAAGACCGGTGTCATCGAGTGGGAATGGCTGCAGCACTACCAAGAGGCGTTGTCGATCAGTGAATTTGTACTTTTACGCACGGGATGGGGTCGATATTGGGGCTCCAACCGCTATTTTGAGGGCTACCCGGTTCTCTCCACCGCGGCGGCCCAAGGGCTGGTTGCGTTCGCTCTGAAAGGGGTTGGCGTGGATGCTCCGTCGCTGGACACCATCGACGCCGTCGATTACCCTATTCACCGAATACTGCTGGCAAGCGATACGCTAATCATTGAAAACCTGGCTGATCTCGATCGCCTGCCCGAAGGGCATTTCGGTCAGCTGTGCAGTCTACCCCTTCATCTGGCCGGTGCCGATGGTGCACCGGCCAGGGTCGTGGCCGTTCTTTAAACCCGCAACGCAAAACCTGCCGCTAGGGGCAACGCTTGCCACTCCTGCTTTTGATCGGTGATCTGCTTTTGTTCACCCTGCTGGCCGTCAATCCCCATGACCGCGCGGTGTGGTTTGCCGAAAATCTTCCCCATGTGCTCATCGTGGTCGCCTTGGTTCTCACACAGCGCTGGTTTAATTTTCCAATAGCGCCGATCTGATGATGGCCTGCCTGGTCGTTCTGCATACCATCGGGGGGCATTTCCCTTTCGAAGGGGTGCCCTTTGGCCAGGTGACCGACCTGTTCGGCTTCTCACGCAACCATTATGACCGCATGGCTCATTTCACGGCGGGATTCTATGCCTATCCCCTGGCCGAGATTCTCTTGCGCAAACATCTTGTCTTATCACGCTTGGTTCTGGTCATGTTCCCGATCTGCTTTATCCTAACCGTTGCCGGGATCTATGGAAATGATCGCGTGGCTCTATGCGGTTTCCGCCGGTCCCGCCGCCGGGGCCCATAAAAAACCGGATTCCCTTCGGAATCCGGCCTGCATGGCGTCATTCAGAAACCCGCCATGATGTTATGGCATGACCTATTATGGATGAACGATGCTCGTTGCTAAGCCCGCCGGCGCCGCCATCATCCCACCCAGACGGCATGTACATCCCCAACAATGCTTTTAACGTCTATGATGGCATTGCTCATGCGGGCATACATCATGGTCAGACCGATAATTTCAGCCAGCACGAACAAAGAGTCCAGGTCGCGATCCGAGATATCCCACTGATCGTGGTGATAGAGTCGGAGCACGCCGATCACCCGGCCACTGAAATGAATCGGAACAGACACGATCGCCCCGATGCCTTCCTGAATAGCATCGGCCGCGTACTGCAGCATTTCCGAATTCTTAACGTCCCTGACGACCACCGCCTTATGTTTTTCAGCACTCTTGATACTTTGGCTGATGTAGATCGGGCCTTTGTTCATATAGCGAATACTGAGCCCGAAGCTTCCCAGCACCTCGAGCTCTTTGGTCTCCACATTCGTGGCGAAAATGGTCGCACCCTTGATCTCCAGGGCACCCACCATGAGCTGGGCAAGATGTTTGGCCATAATTTCCAGGTTGTCCGATTCGGCAATCGCCCGGGTGACAACCTTGAAGATGTCGATGTTGATTCTGTCTTCGGTTTGCATGGGTTCCCTCCTCATCGGATCGCCCTTGGCCGCGGCAATTGCCGGCACCGTTTGCGTCAGGAGACGATACAGACAGTGATATCCCGCAACGCTAAAACTACCTTGGCGAACACACTTCCCGTAAAAAAGCGTGTCACCTTGCCGGGCTTGTGATTCAATACGAGGATGTCGTAATCCTCTTCTTTGGTCTGCTCGATAATGGCCGCGGATATTTCACCTTTGCGCGATTTGAATACATAGCGCACCCGATCCCGATGAAAGCCTTCATTGATGAGGTACTGCCGAACCTCCTGGAGCGCCATTTCGCGCTCTGTCAATTCCTGGGTCAGATACGAGAGTCGTCGTTTCAGTTTAGCGGTGGCGGATTGGTGATCGGAAGCCTCGATTTCGGAAATGGGGGTAAAGGCATGGTAAATGGTGATCTCAGCGTTTTCCAACGGCACGAAGGTTCGAATGACGAAGGCCAATGCCTTTTGATCGTATTGCGAGAAATTGTACGGTAGCAAGATCCTCTGGGCATCCATGGGTTTTCCCCTCCTTTCCCGGGTGCAACGGATCAAAGCGTAGCAGAAATCAGTGGCCAGAAAAAATTGGGGTGCCGGCTGTACGAGGCCCACCAGCACGTTTGTTGGTGTTCATGGACGGGAATTCCAGCTTCAGACAAACGATCCAAAGCGCTATTGCTAAAAGCCCGAGGATGGCCGATTGGGAAGAAGAGATTGCCGGAATGCCCCAATTTTATAGGCAAAACGAGATAGTCAATAGCTGCCACAGGGCTGCCAGCCTGTCAAGAGAAATCAAACCATGGGAGCGACCCGGCGACTTGTGCGCCCACCGGCAAGGGCATGCTTTGCGAAACACGCAGGATATGTTATAATATCATCGTTTTGCTAGGCTTGCACCCGGGATGCCTGCATACGCCTAAAAGCGACCACGTCTTTGCCTTCTCCGCCCAAACACCGACGGTGCCAGGCCCTGAACCGAACTAAACCGACATGCTGCGATCCGATTCGGCAACCGTCCTGGAGATGCCTGGACAAAGCCATGCGACATCGGCCATACGAGATCGCTTTTGCGGATGCGCTCAACGGGGGCTACGATACCTGGGCGGCATCATACGACCGCGATTGTTACGATTTAGGATATGCCACACCGGAAGCGGTGGCCGATGTTGTCTGCCGGC
>JASFFM010000163.1:0-8840 GCA_050124295.1 Desulfobacterales bacterium
GGGAAAGCCAACGCCTGCTCGAGGCCCGCATCGGACGAGAGGCCACCATTCAGCCCCTGGCCTACGGCGAAAAGCTGCGCATCAACGCCGTATCCCTTTCGTTGCACCCGGCCGGGCACGTCCTGGGTTCCGCCCAGGTCCGCATCGAACGGGGTGGGCGCGTCTGCGTCATTTCGGGGGATTACAAGACCGACCTCGATCCCACCTGCGCGCCGCTGGAACCGCTGCGCTGCCACCATTTTATCAGTGAGTCCACCTTTGGTCTGCCGATCTTCAAGTGGCCTTCCCAGCAGGACGTCATGGGCGACATTCTCTCCTGGTGGCAGGCCAACCGCAAGGAGGGGCGCACCAGCGTGTTATTCGCCTACGCCCTGGGCAAAGCCCAACGGGTCCTGGCGGGTCTCGGCGCCCCCCCGGGACCTATTTTGACCCACGGGGCCGTGGAAAAGATCAACCGGTGCTATCGGGAAGCCGGCATCGCCTTGCCCGCAACCCGCTATGTGGGCGGGGTGGAAGACCGCGCGCTCCTGAAAGAGGCGCTGGTCATCGCCCCGCCCTCGGCCGATCACCCGGCCTGGTTGAAGCGCTTTCCGCAACGCTCCCGCGGCTTTGCTTCCGGTTGGATGCGCATTCGCGGCCACCGCCGCCGCCGGGCCGTCGATCGGGGATTCGTGCTCTCCGACCACAGCGACTGGGACGGCCTGGTGCAGACCATCACGGCCACCGGGGCCGAGAGCATTGCCTTGACCCATGGATATGCCCACGCGCTGGCCCGCTGGCTGCAAGAGAAAGGCTATCCGGCGGATATCCTTCCAGCGCCTGACGAGGGTCGCACGGATCGTGAGGAAAATCGCCCATGAAGGCCTTTGCCGATCTCTATCGCCGGATGGACGACACCAACCGCACCAATCACAAAGTGGCCGCCATGGTGGATTATTTTCACCACGCGCCGGCCGAGGATGCCATCTGGGCCATCCGCTTCCTGATCGGACGCAAACCGCGCCAGGTGGTGCCCACCCGGAAGCTGATGACCTGGGCCGCCGCCCTGGCGGCCATACCGGACTGGCTCTTCGAAGCCAGCTACGATGTGGTTGGCGACCTGGCTGAAACCGTCACCCTGGTGCTGCCCGCCGCCACCGGCACCAGCCGGCGTCCTCTGCATGCGTGGGTTCTGGATCACCTGCTGCCCCTGCGCAAAATGGAACTCGAGGATCGGCAAGAGGCCATCGTGGAGGCCTGGCAGCAGATGGACGAGACCCAGCGCTTCGTGTGGAACAAGCTGATTACGGGCGGTTTCCGGGTGGGGGTCTCCCAACGGCTGGTGGTGCGGGCCCTGGCGCAATTCAGCGGCATCGAGGGGGCCGTCATATCCCACCGCCTGATGGGGGATTGGCCGGCAACCGCCGACACCTACCACCGGATTCTCTCACCCGATACGCGGGATGCCGACATCAGCCGACCCTACCCGTTTTATCTGGCCTACCCCCTGGACAAGGATCCCGCCGAGCTGGGTACCCCGCAGGACTGGCAGGTGGAATGGAAGTGGGACGGGATCCGCGGCCAGGTGATCCGACGCCAGGGTCAGGTCTTCATCTGGTCCCGGGGGGAGGAACTGGTCACCGCCAAGTACCCCGAACTGGCCGAAGATGCGGCCCGACTGCCGGAGGGCACCGTACTGGATGGCGAAATCCTGCCCTGGCAAAACGATCGTCCCCTGCCCTTCGGAGAACTTCAGCGCCGCATCGGCCGCAAGACCGTGGGCCGCAAACTGCGGCAGGACGTCCCGGTGGTCTTTCTGGCCTACGACATCCTGGAGCGCGACGGTCGGGATTGCCGCACCCAGGCGCTCTCCGAGCGGCGCGAGGCCTTGGGGCAGATCATGACCGCCCTCGGCGGCAGCCACTTGATGATCTCAACGGAGGTCAATGCACCCAGCTGGGAGGCCTATGCCGCGCTGCACGCGGAATCCCGCCAGCGGCGGGTAGAAGGATTCGTCTTGAAACGACGCGAATCCGTCTACCGGGTTGGACGGCGGCGCGGCGACTGGTGGAAGTGGAAAATCGATCCGTTGACCGTGGACGCCGTGCTGATCTACGCCCAGCGCGGCCACGGGCGGCGCGCCGGCCTCTACACCGACTATACTTTCGCCGTACGGCAGGGGGATGCCCTGGTGCCGTTTGCCAAAGCCTATTCGGGGCTCAGCGATGCCGAAATCCGACAGGTGGACCGCTTCATCCAGGGCAACACGATCGAGCGCTTCGGCCCGGTGCGCTCGGTGCAGCCGGAACTGGTATTTGAAATCGCCTTTGAGGGCATCCGCAAATCGACCCGCCACAAGTCCGGCGTGGCGGTGCGCTTCCCGCGTATTTTGCGGCCCCGACCGGACAAAACCGTGGCCGAGGCCGATACCCTGGAAACCCTCCAGCGGCTGTTAGCCGAAACCAGCTAACCCCGACGTATATCGGATGATGGAAGGTCAGAGGATTGATCGGCAGCGCGATTCCGGAGCAGGTCGCAAACAACGGCCGCCTGGGACCAACAAGGTCCGCGCGCGCGTCAAACAAAGCCGTCAAGTGAAATAGAGCGCTCCGGCGATAAGGGAAGAAAATGAAACAGGATCTCCGCCCCGCAAACAGCCTTCCCCCCCACGCGCTGGACCGTGTTCGCCAATGGTTCCGGGCCCGGGGCTGGGAGCCGTTCGATTTCCAGCGCGCGGCCTGGCAGGCTTATTGGGAGGGTCAAAGCGGCCTGATCCATGCCCCCACCGGCATTGGTAAAACCTATGCCGCCTGGTTCGGCAGCGTGCTGGCGTGGCTGGCAGACGATGCACCCGGCAAGGATGAGGCCGCAAGCCCCCCCCCGCCCATCCGGGTATTATGGATCACCCCCTTGCGGGCGCTGGCCACGGACATTCAGACCGCCCTGCAACGCGTGGTGGACGATCTGGCCCTGCCCTGGACCGTGGCCTGCCGCACCGGCGATACGCCCACCAGCGTGAAAAACCGCCAGAAGCAACGCCTGCCCACGACCCTGATCACGACCCCCGAAAGTCTGCATCTGCTGCTGTCTTATCCCGGGGCCCGGGAGCGCTTCGAGCGGCTGCAGCTGGTGGTGGCGGATGAATGGCACGAATTGATGGGGTCTAAACGGGGGGTTCAGGTGGAGCTGGCCCTGTCGCGCTTGCGCCGCTGGCGGAAGGATCTGCGCATCTGGGGCCTGTCCGCCACCCTGGGCAATACCGCCACGGCCTTGAAGGTCTTGTTGGGCCGGGCTGCCGGGCAGGGCCATCAAATCCAGGGCCTGGCGCCCAAAACAGTCATCGTGGAGTCCCTTCAGCCAACGGAAATCGAACGCTTCCCCTGGGCCGGACATATCGGTCTGAAACTTCTGCCCCTGGTCATTGAAAAAATAGCT
Organism: Desulfobacterales bacterium; assembly: GCA_050124295.1. GTDB lineage: Bacteria > Desulfobacterota > Desulfobacteria > Desulfobacterales > UBA5852 > JABZFP01. The sequence continues at coordinate 3,415 of JASFFM010000163.1, forward strand.
GTCGCCGCCAGTACCCTGGTCTTTACCAATACGCGCTCCCAGACCGAAATCTGGTACCGGGCCCTGCTGGAAGCGCGACCCGACTGGCAGGGACGCCTGGCCATGCACCACGGATCCCTGGACCGCCACGCGCGCAGCACCGTCGAAGAGGCCCTGCAGAACGGTCGCTTGCGGGCGGTGGTGTGCACCTCGAGTCTCGATCTGGGGGTGGATTTCCGACCGGTGGACCAGGTCCTTCAGATCGGCAGCCCCAAAGGCATTGCCCGCCTGGTGCAGCGTGCCGGGCGCAGCGGCCATCGCCCGGGGGAAATCAGCCGTGTGGTCTGCGTGCCGACGAATGCCCTGGAGCTGATCGAGATCGCAGCCGCCCGGCAGGCCGTCGACAGCGGCCGGATCGAACCCCGGATGCCGGTCACCCGGCCCCTGGACGTTTTGGCCCAGTATCTGGTCACGGTGGCCCTGGGAGACGGGTTCGACTCCGCCGCGTTGTACCGGGAAGTCAAAACCACACACGCCTTTGGCGATCTCTCCCGGCCGGAATTCGACTGGGTGCTGGATTTCGTAACCACCGGCGGCGCAGCGCTCAGTGCCTATCCGGAATATCGCAAGATCGCGCCGCACAATGGACGCTATGGGGTTGCCGAAAAAAGCATCGCGGCCCGGCACCGCATGAACATCGGCACCATTACCAGTGATGCCAGCATGCGGGTCAAGTTTGTCAACGGCCGCAGCCTTGGTACGGTGGAAGAGCGCTTCGTGGCCCGCCTCAAACGGGGCGATGTCTTCGTCTTTGCCGGGCGCCTGCTGGAGTATGTGCGTATAAAAGACATGACCCTCTGGGTGCGCCGCAGCCGGTCCCGCAAGGGACCCATCCCCCAGTGGATGGGAGGCCGCATGCCCCTTTCGACCGAACTGGGGGCTGCCGTCCGTGAAGCCCTGGAGCACGCCGCCCGGGGAACCTTGGCGGCGCCCGAAGCCAGGACCCTGAAACCGATCCTGGAATTGCAGTCCCGCTGGTCGATGATTCCCGGTCGCCACGACCTGCTGCTCGAGAGCTGTCACTCCCGGGATGGACACCACCTGTTCCTGTTTCCCTTTGAAGGTCACCTGGTCAACGAGGGGCTCGGCGCCCTGCTGGCCTATCGGCTCACCCGGCGGGCCCCGTTTACGCTTTCGATCGCCGTCAACGACTACGGTCTGGAGCTGCTCTCGGATCAGGAGATTCCCCTGGAACCATTCGAGAGTGGTCGTCTTTTCAGCACCGAAGGCCTGCTGGAAGACATTCTGGCCAGTGTCAACGCGGCTGAAATGGGCCGCCGGCAGTTCCGGGAAATCGCCCGGGTCGCCGGGCTGGTGTTCCCGGGTTACCCCGGCCGGCGCAAAAGCGGCACCCAGATCCAGGCCTCCAGCAGCCTGCTCTATAACGTCTTTCAGCGCTATGACCCGCAAAACCGCCTGATTCAGCAATCCTCGCGCGAGGTTATTGAACGGCAGCTCGAATTTCTTCGTCTGCAGCAGAGTCTGCAGCGTATGGCCGCCGCCGACATCAAGTGCGTGCATACGGACCAATTTACCCCCTTGGCCTTTCCCATCATGGTCAACCGCCTGCGCACGCGGGTCAGCTCCGAGAAACTGGCCGAACGCGTGCGCCGCATGCAGCTCAAGCTGGAGAAGAAAGCCGCCTCCTGAAGGGAGACAGCGATGCCCAACAACCTGAAATATCGGCTCTGCGGCCAAACCCTCGTCCTGCTGGCCGATCGCGCCCTGTTCTGGCAGGAAGCAAAAACGCTGGTGGTGGCCGATGCCCACTTCGGCAAAGCGCACACCTTCCGCAGCGCGGGCATCCCCGTTCCTCCGGGTACGACCGCCACCGATCTGGAACGGCTCTCGCACCTGGTGGATCGCTGGCATCCGCAGCGGTTGCTTTTTCTGGGCGACCTGATCCACGGGCCGGTCGACGCGGCCCCCGATTTCGACCGAAGCATTGCCGCCTGGCGCAAACGCTACAAGCGGCTGCAACTGCTCTTGGTCACCGGGAACCACGACCGGCGGGCCGGTGCGCTACCGCTCGCCTTCCAATTCGACGGCATTCAGGAACAGTGGGCCAGCACGCCGTTTTGTTTCACCCACCGGCCGCAGGCCAACAATCGCCACTACGGGATCGCCGGTCACCTTCATCCGGCTGTGCAGGTAACCGGCAAGGGGCGCCAGCGTGAAACCCTGGCCTGCTTCCGCTTCGGGAAACAAAGCGCCCTGCTGCCGGCCTTCGGCAGCTTCACGGGCCGTCAGGTGATTCGGCCTGCCAGCGGAGACCGGGTTTTTGTCGTGGCCGAGGAAACGGTGCTTGATCTATCGGCAACCGCTCTATAAGGAAATGGAAGCTTCATGCGGTGCAGTTCCGCGCCGCCGGCATTTGTAATGAGCGTCTGCTTGGCGATGCATCTGCGAGAGGGCATCTTCCAGGTCAAAGTTACGATTGCGCAACCCCGCCAACCAAGGACAAACCCCATGATCACGGTCGCAACAGGCCAGGCCGAAGGCATTGAAACCCCTACCGTCGTGCGGGCGGTGTTATCCCAATGTCGTGACCAGTTGAAGGGCACCCCACCGCAGGCGGGCATCGTATTTGCCGGAACCCACTTTGACCATCGCCTGCTGCTGGGCGAAATCCGCCGCCAGTATACGGATATCGAACTGGTCGGCTGTACGACCGCCGGCGATTTTTCCACCGCCCTGGGTTTCAGCGATGACGCCATCACCCTGATGCTGTTTGCTTCCGACGATGTGGAGATCCGGGCCGGGGTCGGCCGGAATTTGGGGCAGGACCCGGCCGGGGCCGTCCAAACGGCCGTCGAAGGCGCCCGCCGCCGCCTGTCCGGCCCGCCGTCCTTCGGATTGACGTTTCCGGACGGCTACGACAAACGCTTCGATCCCATCATGGACATCATCCATCAAGAATTGGGAACGGCCTGTCCGGTTTTCGGCGCCGCGGCCGGCATGCAGTGGACCGACGGGCGGAACCTGCTTCAGTTTTACAACGACGAGGTCCTGGAAGATGCGATCCCGATCCTGCTCTGGTCCGGCCCGGTCGCGTACGCCTTTGCCATTGCCAACAGCTGGAGGCCCGTCGGAAGGAAGACGACGGTCACAGCCTGCCAGGATCGCCGCGTTGGTCGGATCGGGCCCACGACAGCCGTGGATTTTTACCGCCACTACCTGGGCGATCACACCGAGCCGGCGCGCGAGTTCGTCCTGGCCGTATTTGAGGACGGCAATGATCAGGCCTACCTGAGGGCCCCCATTTCCTACAACCCGGATGAGAGCATTACCTTTTCCGAGTCCATCCCGGAAGGGGCCGTCGTTCAGCTGACCGAAGCCATCCGCGATGTCATTATCGAGGATACCCGGCGCACCGCCCGGCAGCTTAGCCGGGATCTCCGCTTTGACCCCTGTTTTGCTCTGGCCTTCTCCTGCGCCTTTCGTAAAGAATTGCTCGGCACGCGAACGAAGGAAGAATTGCAGATCCTGCGTGATGCTTTCCCGGCCCATCTGCCCATCGGCGGTTTTTACAGTTTTGGCGAAATCGCCCCGCTGGACCGCAATCAGCCGACCCGCTTTCACGGCGCCACACTTGTGACCTTGCTGGTCGGCCAGCCGAAAGGAAGTTCGCCCGTGCTCAAAGCGGCGGCAACCAGGCGCGATGGCACGGCCCCCGCCGAGCATGACGAAGACGAAGGCGACCGACTGAAGCTGGAAAACGAATTCCTGAAACGAAAAATCATGCGCTCCGAAGCCTATCGCCAAAGGATCGAAGACCTCAAGGACTTCAACGCGGCCATGCATCGAACCATTATCCAGGAAGTCGAGGAGACCCGCCTGGCACTGTTGAAAAAGGATGAAGACATACGCAAGAGCGAAGAAAAATACCGCCGGATCGTCGAGACGGCCGGTGAAGGCTTTGTGCTCATGGATGAAAATCTGTGCATTGTGGATGTCAATGAAGCCCACTGCCGTCTGCTCGGCTATCCGCGGGAGGAAATCCTCGGCCGCACCCCGCTCGATTTTACGGCCGAGGAATACCGCCAGATTTTGATCGCCAACCGCCAGGAGCTGCTGAGCAGAGAGTATCGCAAAATCGAAAGTATTTTGGTGTCTAAAAATGGCCGCCAGGTACCGGTGCTCATTCATGGCAATACCCTAAAGAACGACGCCGGTGAGGTCATCGGCAACATGGCCTTTATCACGGACATGACCGAGCACAAAAAAGCCCTGGCCCTGGCCGGTGAAGTGCAAAAAAGCCTGTTGCCACAAAAAAATCCAAAGATACCGGGCTACGATGTGGCCGGCCGCAATGTTTCCTGCGACGAGATCGGCGGCGACTATTTCGACTTTTTCTGGCGCCGCGAATCCCCCCGGGCCCCCTTCAGCATCGTCGTGGGCGACATCACGGGGCACGGGGTCGATTCGGCCCTGCTCATGTCATCCGCGCGCGCCTTCCTGCGGATGCGGGCCACGCAGCCCGGGACGCTTTCCGAGATCGTCGCGGCCATGAATATTCAGCTCGCGCAGGATGTTATCGACACCGGCCGTTTTATGACCCTGTTCTACCTGACCGTCGATCCCCAGGGGAATGAAATCCGATGGGTCCGTGCCGGACACGATCCAGCCCTTCTTTACGACCCCGCCCGGGATCAATTCGAAGAATTGGGCGGCCGGGGCATTGCCTTGGGAATCGATGCGGCCTCGGATTATCCAGAAAACCGCCTAAAAGGGTTGCAGGATGGCCAGGTGCTGGCCATCGGCACCGACGGCATCTGGGAGACTTACAGCAAAGACGGCCGAATGTTCGGCAAACAACGCTTCCGCGACATTATTCGACGCCATGCCCACGCCGGGGCCGGCGATATTCTGCAGGCCGTTTATGACGCCGTAGCGACGTTTAGCATTGGCCGGAAATCCGAAGACGACATCACCCTGGTTATCCTCAAGGTCAACCGGGATGATGAGGAAACCGATTCGAAAGGCCGTCGGATGAGGCATCAATTTTAGGACCCCATCAGAATTGATTGTCAGGTTGTTCCTTGGGCAACGATTAATTGAATGGTGCTACTCTGATGTGGTATTGCCAATGCCACCGGGATTGGATCCCAGAATCTAGCCGGGCCTTTCTGGATTGGGAAAGCGCGGCAAAACGCCCGTGGAAGGCGGCCGTCCCCGGAACGGGCACGCCCTCGGGCGCCCAACAACAACCTCATGGGAGCATCTTTCGATGATGCCGCCTAATCCTTGGAAGGCACGTCCGGTGGACGGTCTGGGAACCTTCGCCCCGGGAAGCCGCATGCCCCTCATGGCCATGGTGGAGGTGACCAACCGCTGCAATATGGCCTGCCCGATCTGTTATTCCGATGCCGCCCCATCCTCCCCGG
>JASFFM010000164.1:0-8838 GCA_050124295.1 Desulfobacterales bacterium
ACATCGGCATTCTCCCGGGCGGCCTGCTCGGGGGCGGCCTTCTTCCAGGCGTGGATCATACCGGTAAGAACGACAACCGTGTGCGCGGGATGGTTCTTAAGGTACTCCAAGGTATAAATGGCCATGGCCGTGTCCCAGACGAGCTGGGCCTCACAAAAGCGGCGAAAGTTCGATTCCGAGCCGTGACTGCCCAATACACGGCGCAGGAATTCCTCGTATTCCCGGTCCACGCGACAAACGATTGGGGGAAGCTTGCCGATCTCCTCGGGCGTCAGAGACTCGAAGCCGCTTTTCGCCACCTTGCGGGTGATGCTTCGCGGCACGTTCAGGCCGATCATAGGGATACTTCGTTTCCGGCAGTAGATAAAGATGTCCCGGTACAAATGCCAGTCGTTGCCCCAATTGCGGGCAAAGGCCCGACGCATCTCCTCCTCGCTCAGCGCTTGGGCAACCCAGGCGTCGAGGATGCTCTGCTCGATGTGTTGAAACATTTCCAGGCCCACGGCTAGGGGGCGTTGGCGTTTGTCCAGGCTTTGGATGACAGCCAACTGGGCGGCGTGATGGGCCGCATTGTCGTGGAATTCGCCGACGTAGACAATGCCCGGTGATGGGAACTTACCGGCGGCCTGTTCCAGGCTGATTTCGGCTTTGCCAGCAACGTCCCACAGGGTGATGTCGGCAGCCTGAAGGATATTGCCGGGAATGAAGAGGAATAAAAACAGCAGCGTTTGAAAGCCAAGGCGCATCATCATGAGTTGTCTCCCAGATCAACGGCAAGTGGCGATCGGGAAGTCTCGCCGACGCCCTGGCCGGTGTTGGTGCCGTCCTTGAAGGACGGCCGACCGTAGCGGCCGTAATGGGTCATTTTGCAGGCCGTTCGAACAACCATCTCGACGTCTGTATTTACCAAAGGGAGGAACATGGCCACCAGCTCCTGATTCCTTTTGAAGAATGAAATCAACGGAAGCACAATGGGGTCAGCCACTGTGATCCGGGATAAGAGCACATCAAGATGGCGCCATCGTTCAGCATCCCTGAAAAGAGATTGTTCATATCAGGACAATTCCTTTACCGCTTCTTTCATCAGTTTACCGATCGGCATCTTTTGCGGGCACATTTGTTCGGCCAGGGAATAATCTGCAACGATCATTTGCCTGCGAACGGGCCGGGGAATGTTCTGAAACTGGCTCTTGCCCCGCTCGCGGCTTCCGTAGCTGCGGGCATACATCAGACAGCGCATCACATCGCTGACCGGAATATTTCCCTGGATGGAAGATTCACAGATGTCGGCGCAACCTAAACAATGGTGTGCGCGCGTTTCGTGTGCAAACTGTCGCAGCAGACCCAGATCACCTGCCGTCAGTTTTGTTTTATCCATTGCGGCGGCTATATTCGACATTAAAATCGTCATGTTGGGCATTTCCGAACATATGGAGCTGATGTGCGGATTTTCCCAGACGGCCTTTAGTTTGGCCTGGGCGTCGGTGAATCCTTTCTCTAAAAAGCGACCGGCCAGTTTTATCTCGGTATCGCTGTCGGTCGTCACCTGTCCGCCGCCCTGCGTTTTCATCGCCGTCAAACCGATGCCGGCTTCAGCGCAGGCTTCCACAGCTCTTTTCATTTCATCCGTGTGCATCAGTCGATAATTGTACCGCATCATGATCCCGTCGATCCAACCCAGTTGGGAAGCCCCCAGCATACACGCTTCCACATTGCTATGGGTGCTGAAACCAAAAAGGCGGATTTTACCCTCTTTTTTCTTTTTCTCAGCCCATACCCTGGTCTCATCGTCCAGTTCGTTAATACTTCTCACCGCATGAACAAAGAACAGATCAATATAATCGGTTTTCATTCGTTCAAGAGACAGATCGATGTCGCGGCTCATTCCCTTCAGGGACCACGCATGTGATTTGGTCACCAGAAACATCTTTTGGCGGTCCTCCGGGTATTTTTCCAGGTATTTTCCAATACCGGTTTCACTCCTGCCGCCCATGTAAGAATTGGCCGTATCCCAATAGGTGACGCCCCATTTGAAGGCCTGTCTGAGCAACAACCGACCCATGGAGGTATCGAGACTCCCACCAAGAGATAATATAGGAACAGCGACACCGGTTTTTCCGAACGGGCGCACGGGTATGGTTGGCTGTACGTCGGAAGCTTCGGCCAGCGAGCTGGATGCTGCCAAGATGGCGCCCAAACTGGCTGTGCCCGCAATCTTCAAAAAGTCTCTTCGGGACGGGTTGTGTTCGTTTTTCAACATAACAGGTTCTCCTTCAAAGACGGATCAGGAAACATATCGGGGGGCAGGTCGCTCTTCTTGCCCGGCTTCTCTCTTTAGCCGCAATTTGTTTGCCCGGTTTCCGATCCAACCCGATGCAGGATTTGAAGACCTCGCAAGCCTGGGATACGGCTGCATCACTGAGGTCCAACGGCCTGCCAATGGTGGCCCGTTTGTCGGCGGTTTACGGGCGGCAACGAGTAAAGATACGTTCTCCCAATTGGCCCTGTCCGAAGGGACGCCAAACCCGGTTGGCGTACTTTCCTGCGCCGGGGGAAGGCAACACTTGTAGAACTCGTGACTCAGGCCGGCCTCCGAGGACGTCTGTCACTATTGTGGCCGGCAAAGGAAGAGAAGAAGATTCTTCAAGAAAGCTCTTCCACCGCCTCGGCCATGAGCCGGCCGATGGGCATTTTCTGGGGGCACAGCCGCTCGGCGGCCGAATAATCCAACGTCGCCAATTGGGCGCGCACCGAATCCGGAATATCGCGAAATTCCGCCTGCGCCCGAAAATGATCGCCGTAGCTGCGTGCATACATGAGGCATCGCATGACTTTGCCCACCGGAACGGATGCCGCAAGCAAGGGCTGGCAGGTGGCGGTGCAGCCCGCACAATAATTGGCGGCCGTGGCCTGGGCCTCGGCTTCGAAGTAGCGACGATCCGAAGCGCTCAGGCGCGCCTGATTGACGGCCGCCTCGGTATTGGCTTTGAGGATGGTCATGGTGTTCATTTGGGAACAGATGGCCGCGATCCGCTCGTCGGTCCAGACCGCCAACAATCGCGCTTGTTCCTCTGTCATCCCTTTGTCCATGAACCGTTTGCCCAGGGCCTGACTTGCGTCACTTTCCAATCCCATATAGCTCCAGGATGAAGAAGCCTGCGTTTTCATTGCGGTCAGCCCGATGCCGGCTTTGTGGCAGGCATCGATGGCCCGCTTCATTTCATCCGTGGTCATGACTTTGTAGTTGTAGGTGGTCATGATCCCATCGATCCAACCAAGGGTTGCCGCGTGGGACAGGCACTCGGCCATATTGGAATGGGTACTGAATCCAAACAGGCTGATTTTGCCCGTGGATTTCATTTTTTCGGCCCAGGCTTTGATCTCCGGCGTCAATTCCGACGCGGCATCACCCACCGCATGAATAAAAAAGAGATCGAGATAATCCGTCTCGAGGTTATTCAGGGAGTCCTCGAGTTCCGCGGTCAAGCCGCGTGCATCCCGCTTGCCCGACTTGGACACCAGGAAAAGCTTTTTCCGGTCTTCCGGGTATTTGGCCAGATACTTGCCGATGCCATGCTCACTCCCCCACCGGTTGTAGTACTGGGCGGTATCCCAGTAGGTCACCCCCCATTTGACCGCCTGCCGGAGCAATAGCTGGTTGGCGCCGGTATCGAACATGGTGCCCAGCGACAGTATCGGCACTTTTTTGCCGGTACGGCCAAAAGATCGGGTGCCCACCGACATGGCAGTGGCATCGGCAGCCGTCGGCCCGATGACCGCGCCGGCCATGCTGCCAATACCGGCGGCCCCGAGAACTTGCAGAAACTGGCGGCGCTTGATGCCGGATTTCTCTGTGGTCATAACGCTACTCCTTTGGTTGTGGGAGGCCGGCCCCGGCAAGCAAGGCATGGGCCCGGCTTCGAGTTTCATTTTCTGACGTCACACGAATGGCCGCCCGGCCGCGCACCGGGCACTCATGCTGGCAGACCCCGCAACCGATGCATCGGTGGGGGTCCACAAAGGGTTGTTGCAACCGGACATGCACAGCGGCCGACGCTTCCTGCCGGAGGGCGGCCAAAGCCGGATCGTCTGCCAGCTCAATCCTATTTGCCTGGTGGCCGGAGATCCGCAGGGCGTGTTCCGGCCCGGCAGGTCCCACCAGAAAATAATCGCCACCGCCCAGAGGTCGACGGGTCGGGGGGAGATCCAACTGAACGGACCGCGCTCTCATCCGGTTCACCACCAACCGATCCAGCCCGGCCACCGGCTCCAACACGGTCCGGGTGGTGATGGCCTTGGGGCTGACCGGGCAGTTCTCCTGACAGACGATGCAGGGGATTCCCATGGCCCAGGGCAGGCAGCGGCCCCGATCCATAAAGGCGGTCCCGATCCGGATCGGCCCCGTGTCGGTAAAACGGCCCTGGCCCATGCGTTCATCCAATGCCAGGGGGCGGATGGCGGCCGTGGGGCAGACATGACCGCAGGCGATACAGTTGTGCTGGCAGCCGCTGGTACCCAACCTGAAATCGAGGCGCGGCGTCCAGAGACCTTCCACACCCGCTTCCAACATGGCCGGTTGAATGACATGGGTAGGGCAGACCCGGATGCATTGCCCACATTTTATGCATCGGTTTAAAAATTCGGATTCGGTCAACGCGCCGGGCGGTCGCACCAGATCGGGTCGCCAACCCACTCCCAAAGGATCCCCCAAACGGGCCAGGGGCAGGAGGATCGCGCCGGAAGCGCCGGCAGCAATCACTTTCCTGCGGTTTAAATCCGGACCGGTGATTTCGCCTGTGGTCGACGGGAGGGTCGCATACCCCAGAATACGCTCCGGACATTCGCCCGGGCAGTTGTAACAGAGCACGCACTCCGCCCATTGAATCCGATCGGCCGGAGCGCAGGCCCCTTCGCAATGATGATCGCATCGCCCGCAATTGGTGCAGGCATCACCGTCCTTGTCCCGTCGCCCCATCCGCCACAACGACCATCTTGCGGCAACCCCCAAAAGGGCCCCCAGCGGACAGATATAGCGGCAGTAAAACCGGGGGCGCCAGGCCGATAGGGCCAGTATCAGGACAAACACCCCCCCGGTAAGCAATCCGCCCACCAAAACAATGGTTTCAGATCCCGGGGCCAGCAGGGGCAGCACCACCAATGAGACGGAACGGTAGACCAGGGGGATGGGGTCCAGGAGCCCGGTCTGCAGCCCGGCGGCCAACAGGCGATGTCCCGGCAACATTACACCCAGGACCAGACCGATGCCGCCAGCAACGGCGATTGTCCATCCAGCAGATACGGCCCATGATCGCTTCTCCCAGCGCCCCCATGGCGCCAGGATAAGGACCAGGCCTGCCAGAATGGCTGCACCGGGCAGGATCCAACCGCTCCAGGCCATAAAGGCCACCAAAGGCCGGGCGATCTCCATGGCAGCCATGGTCAACAATCCGATCAGCAATAGATACTTGATTCGCTGGCCGGGATGGGGCTGCCGTCCGGCGGCCCGCGCCCGCGGCTTACGCCCCTTGTCGGCCCATGCGCCGACCATCTGCTGTAGGGTGCCAAGTGGACAGAGCCATCCACAAAAAAAACGGCCCAACAAAGCAGTCGCCGCCAGGGTCACCGCTCCCCAGAGCAACCCCTTGTACAGAGTCCCCGTGGTCAACACCGTGGCCAGCCCCACCAGGGGATCCAACTCCAGGAGCCAGCTAACCGGATAACCCCGCAGTTCGAACCACCGGTCGCCGACGGTGGTAACCAGGCAGCTCCAGATCAGCAACAGCAGAAAAAAGGCCTGGCAAATTCGCCTGACAATGACGAGTCTCATGGGACATCTACGGGGTTGAGGGTTCGGTAATCGAGAGTGCCCAAGCCGGCATCCGCTGCCTGCTGGAGGTGGGGAAGCTGATCCAGTCGCCGCCCTAAAATCTGGGCACCGGCAGCGTCCACCGCCACGGGGTCGATGCCGGCCACGAGCGTGTTGGTATCGGCCAGATCCGATAGGGACCCACCCGTGGGACCGTTGTGCATCATGGCCGTCACGGCATCTAACATCACCAGCGTCGGGCGCACCAGGGCCGCCAGTTCGGCGATAATGGTGTGAATGTCCTGATGAAAGACATTCCGTCGACCGCCCAGAATGCCATACCAATTTTTGATGGTCATGGAAGCGCCGCTGCGATGATGATCCTTGAGGGGCGCCATACCGATGAGGCAATCCGCTTTGGCCAGAGGCCCCACCAGCACCGGCCAGTCCCGTATCAACCGGGCGCCGGCCAGGGAAACCCCGGCAAACTGATCGGCGGTCGGCAACACCACCCGGCCACCAGCGGCTTCGGCGGCCGGCCCGATCCCGGTGAGCCGAAAACAACTGGCCGGGTCGTTGATGGGGTTGTCGGTGACCACCACATCGCCAGCCCCGGCCTCGCGGCACGCGATCACCACCGCCTTCACCAGGTCCGGGTGCGAGGTGGCCGAAATTGCCGGCGGCGAGGCAAATGCCGCGTTGACCTTGATCACCACCCGATCGCCGGGTCGGACAAACCGGTTCATCCCGCCCAAGGCCCCCAGGGTTCGGCGCACCATATCGTTACGATCCGTTCCCTTGGCAATGGCCATGGCCGGACCGTCATTGGGCGTTCTGGAAAAATCAGGGATGCCGCTGAGTGCCTCGGTGGATGGCTCCAATGCCGGTGGTTTCCTATCGTGCAGCCACCATCCCACGCCCAGCGCTGAAGCCGAAACCAACCCGGCCTTGACCGAGCGGTGAATGAACTCCCGACGATTAAGATCCGTCATCACCAATCTCCTGTAACCGATTACGGATTCGTTCGGCAAGTGCCAGGGCAGTTTCCTTATCCGGGGCCTCGTGTACGCCGATCACGTAGCGCTCTTGGTGCAACACGACCTGGATGGTATCCAGAATATCGATGACGGCAACGCCTTCCGGCCCGCCCAGGGAGACGCCGCCATACTCAAGATAAAAATCTCGAACCATCTCGGCCGTGGACTGCGCCGACGCCGTCGATTCCCGCCGGGCCACATAGGCGGTAATGGCGGTCCCATTGTGCTGGTATTGCGCCGTGAACACCTGGTTGAATCCGGCGATACCAAAGGCATCGGAGGCCACCAGGGACCGGCTGCCCGACACCCGGCCGTCCTCCGGGAACAGGGCCATCTCCATCACATTGGCCGCATCCGCTCCGACCCGGTCAACGAAAGCCGCTGCCATGGCTTCGGCCGCCGCCATCAGGGAATCCGAAGCTTCGGCGCCCACCAGTTCCAGGTAGTAGGGACCGTGTGCCAAGAACCAGCCATTGGGCGTGGCATAGGCAAACGGGGTGGGGCCGCCGGCCTCCAGATCGCCCCGGCGTTGCATACTGAATACGGAAAAGGCGTTACGGGCCGTGCCCATATCGTAAACAAACATTTCAAACCAGAGGGCCGGGTCACCAATCAGGGCAAACCGCTGGGCCTCTAAAGACCGGAAACCGGCACTGAAATAGAGCTCCGCCTTGCCATTGATCTTATCGGACAGCGTTTCCGGATCGAAGCGCTCCGGAGGAGAGAATGGTTGGATCTCGGCGGGCGCCAGATCTGCCAGAGAGAACAGCCCGGTGGCGGTTGACGATTTCGATAGCACCTCCCGGGCGGTCACCGCCGGATTGAACCGATTTTGAACGCTGTATATCCCCAGGGCAATCGTCGCCAATATCACCAGCACGCCGAATCCCACCAGGCGTTCCATACGGGTCACGGGAATTTTTTCAGACGCTGGGATCACTGGGGCCTCTGATCGGTTTTTCGAGTCGATTTTTGCCTACTTCGCCTTGCCGATAGGGGATTTGGAAATAATGGAACCATGATAGCCAGTAGCATAAATATTGATAATGCCAAGGGGCGCTGATGTTCAGTAGTATGATCAATTTTTACATACAATATCTTACACCTGATATCAAAGATCGTATTTAGTTAGTGTAATCAGGGATGACGGCAGTGGCAATGATACCATGCCAATGTCAACGCATCTATTCGTAGGGCAAATATGTTAAATACGCATGCGTAATGAACTGTTGCCAATCGTCACAGGATAGAGCCGTCTAAAACATCACAAAAGCATGTTTACGGCAATGTTCCGTTAGAACCAGGATTTCGAATCAATCCCCATTCCAAATCTGGTTTGGGCTAGCGGTGTGAAGGAACCATGACGGGGTCAGGTCTACACACCTGACAAAATTATCCCTGTTCTAAATTATAATTTTGGAAGGCCCCTCCCTATCGCCTAATATGGAAAAGTTAAGATCTTCCCGGACAATTTGAGGGAAGCGTCATCCCCAGCCGATCGGGGCCGGGGGTGACGCACGGTCGTCCTCTCGGGTATAGATGTTTTGCCGAACATTCTTACCCAAACAAGGAGGACATCATGACCGCAACCGAGAAATTAGCACACAAACGCCTCACCCTGCTACAGTTGGCTGAAAAACTGGGCAACATCTCAAAGGCCTGCCGCATGCACAAGGTATCTCGCAGTCAGTTTTACGAGTATAAACGGTCCTTTCAGCAATACGGTCTGGAGGGCCTGGTCGAAAAGCCCCCGGCGCCAATCTGTCAAGGGCCATGCGCCATTTGAACGGGGTCTGCTCCCAGAGATACAACCGTCGCCATCAATATGACGGCCAGCTTTTCAGGGGCCGATACAAGTCCATTCTCATGAACGCGGGCGGCTACCTGCTGCAGGCCGTTCGCTATATCCACCGCAATTCCCTGGGTGGCGGATTTACGGGCAGAATCGATGACGATAGGTGGAGCAGTCCTAAAGGTTATCTCTCCTTGGCCCGG
>JASFFM010000165.1:0-8833 GCA_050124295.1 Desulfobacterales bacterium
GCACCGTTCCGGAGTGCGGGTCCGCACGTAGGTCAAACCATCGACTTCCGGCGCCTGGAACATGGTTCTCCCGATAAAGAGGCCTGCTTCAGGTGAACTTTCGATAAGGACGTCCAACGAATCTCCCAAGTACTTCTGGTTTCGCGCTTCGGCGATTGCCCTTTGCTGGGCCATGAGTCGGTCCCGCCGCTGCCGGGCAACGGCCAGCGGCACCTGGCCCGCCAGCCGATGTGACGCCAGATCCTCGGCGTCCGAATAGGTGAACACACCCAGGTGATCAAACGGCACCGCCTGGATAAATTCTTGCAGCATGTGGAAATCGTGCTCGCTTTCCCCGGGAAATCCGACGATGACCGTCGTACGCAGGGCGGCATCGGGCATCAGGGTCCGAATATGTTCAACCTGCCGGGCAATGCGGGTGGGGTCATAAGGTCGTCCCATACGCCGCAGCAGGTTCTGGCTCGCATGCTGAATTGGGATATCAAAATAAGAGCATAGATTGGGTTGGGAGGCAACGGTTTGCAAAACGGCCTCATCGAGGCTCTCGGGATGGCCATACATGAAACGAATCCATCGATCGTCCGCCAGCGCGCTGAGTTCGCTCAGCAGAACAGCCAGTGTGTGTCCCTGGCCGGGTCGATCGTGTCCGTAGCGGGTTGTTTCCTGACCAACGAGAACCAACTCCTTGATACCAGCCGCAATCAGGTGGCGGGCTTCTGAGAGAATATCCGGCATGGGGCGGCTCTTTTGTCGGCCCCGGAGCCGGGGGATAATACAAAAAGTACACTTTCGGTCACAGCCTTCAGCAATTTTGAGATAGGCCATGGGGCCTGTGGGCAGGGCCCGGGGGGCCTCTTTGGTCTCAGGGGCCAGGGCATCCGGATCCGGCAGCAGGCATGGCACCGGCCCTGCCCTCTGATCATCGATGGCGGCTACGATGCGGTCGTAGGCCCCCGTACCGAGAAAAAAATCAGCTTCCGGCAGGGCCTGCCGAACATCCTCCCGGTAGCGCTCGGGCAAGCAGCCTGCGACAACGAGTCGTCGACAGCGGCCCTTGCTTTTATATTCAGCCGCCGCAAGGATCGTGTCGATGGATTCCTGGGCCGCATCTTCGATGAAACAGCAGGTGTTGATGACGATCGCCTCGGCCAGCATTGGGTCATCTGCGATCTCGTGGCCGGCCTTGATTAAGCGACCGGCCATAATTTCACTGTCGACCTGGTTGCGGGCACAGCCGAGATTGATTAGATGGACTTGCATAAAATGATCATTTCGTCCCGTCGACCTGGTTGCGGTTCGGCGGTCTATCGGTTGACAACCTGGAAGCCCTTGGAAACATGATCGTGCAGGCGGTCGTGTTCGTCGCGGGTAATGATCAAACATTCCACCCCTTCCAAGCGGTTGACCAGATCGACAGCGGCCGAAGCTCCCATGACCATCAGGGCGGTCGCCAGACCATCGGCCAGGGCGCAGGTTTTGGCTGTGACCGAGGCGCTGACGACGCCGTTGGAAACGGGAAATCCGGTGCGGGGATCAATAATATGAGCGTAGCGTCGACCATCGATGGTAAAGAAGTTGCGGTAATCGCCGCTGGTGGCAAAGGCCCGGTCTTTCAGGTTTACCACGCGGTAGACCTGATTGAAGGGCGCCCCGGCCTCCGGCTTATTGATTCCTACACGCCAGGCTTGACCATCAATGCGGACACCGGCGGCATAGACTTCGCCGCCGATTTCCACCAGGTAATTCACATACCCTTTGCGACTGATTAGGGCGGCAACCACATCGACCGCGTAACCTTTGGCGACGGAGGCCAGGTCCAGGGAGACAGAGGCACGTTGTTTTAGGAGTTGACCATCGGGGAGCACCACGATGTGGTTGAAGCCGACCGAGGCAAGCAGCGCCTGAATGTCTTCCTGCGCGGGAACGTGGTTTTCTGGCCTTTGTGAGCGCCCAAAACCCCACAAGTCGATGATCGGATCTAAGGTACCATCCCAGGCGCCATCGGTGATTCGAAACAGTTTCTGGGACAGCCGCATCACCTGAAAAAAATCGTTCCCGATGGGAAACGGTGTACCAACGGTCTGCATTTGATTGAAGCGGCTGATCTCACTGTCAGACCGATAAGTGGACATGCTGGCATTGATGGCGGCCAGCTGTTCATCGATGGCCTTTTGAAGGGGCCGGGCAGCGTCGAAATAGCCCCCGATGAGGGTAATATGATAGGTGGTGCCCATGGTTTTGCCGCTAAGCTTGATTTCCCGACGGCCAGAGCAGGCAACCAAGAGGGATAAGAACAGCAGCGCAAAGGCTACCCAAAGGATACGGCCTCTCGAAAGCGCGGTCTGCCCTTGGGCAACATTTCGTTTGATCAGCGACAGCGTCATGGGTCTTTCAATCAAATCGGTCAAGAACGTGAGCAATGATCCGTGTCGGTCAATGGGGAATCGGGGGTCAGCAAATCCGCGGTAGCTGTTCACCCGTGAGCATGTCCACGATCCGGCGGCCACCGATGCGGGTTTCCATAACCACCTGTCCCGGGTGCTCGGCTGTAACCTCACCAATGATGCAGGCGTTGCGGCCGAAGACATCGGACCGAATCGCTTCCAACACCGCATCGACGTCTTCGGCGGCAACAAAGGCCAGCAGTTTGCCCTCATTGGCGACGTACAGGGGATCAAATCCCAGCAACTCACATACCCCGGCCACTGCACTGCGCACCGGAAGCCAGCTTTCCTGCAGCACGATGCCGGCTCGGGAGCTCTCGGCAATTTCGTTCAGGGTCGTTCCAACCCCCCCCCGGGTGGGGTCCCGCAACACATGGACGTTGCCGCTGGCGGCCAGGATGCTTTGGACCATATGGTTCAGCGGGGCCGAATCGCTTTCAATCGTGCTTTCGAATGTGAGCCCTTCCCGCTGGGTCAGGATGGTCATACCATGGTCTGCCATGGTGCCGCTCAGAATGATTTTGTCGCCGGGTCGGGCGCCGGTGCTGCCAATGGTCACATGGTCGGGAATAATGCCGATACCGGAGGTATTGATAAAAAGTCCGTCCGCAGCACCTTTGGGTACAACCTTGGTATCACCGGTGACGACGTTGACGGCAGCCTTTTGGGATGCCCGATGGATGCTGTGGAGGATGCGCGTCAGCTCCGCCATGGGGAAGCCTTCTTCAATGATCAAGGCCAGACTGATAAATAACGGTTTGGCCCCGCACATGGCCACATCGTTGACGGTGCCATTGACCGCCAGTTCGCCTATATCGCCCCCGGGGAAAAAAAGCGGGGTCACGGTAAAGGTGTCCGTGGAAAAGGCCACACGGTTGCCGTCCGCTAGCGTCAGAACGGCGCCATCGTGCAGGTCGGCGAGGATCGGGTTGTCGAACAACGGCAAGAGCAATTCGGCCGTCAAACGATGGGCCATTTTGCCCCCGCTGCCATGATCCAGGGATATCCGTTCGGTTGTCATTTTATTTCCTCAAAAATACAGCGTACGTTTTGATCGCCTCATCGATGAAAGCGGTAATAGGCGGCACATGTCCCTTCGCTTGACACCATGCAAGGCCCGATGGGGTTTTCAGGGTGGCAGGCGTTGCGGAACAGCCGGCATTCGGGAGGTGTTTTGGCGCCGGTCAGAATATCGCCACAGGCACAGCCGGCCGGCTCTTTGGAAAGCGGAACGTGGACGGGGATCTGGATGGCGGCATCATGTGCCGCAAATGTGGGACGTATTTGCAGTCCGCTGCCGGGAATGGTCCCGATACCGCGAAAGATAGCATCCACGGGCTCAAATACCGTTTCCAAAATGGCCCTTGCCTTGGGATTGCCTTCTTCACCGACCGCTCTCGCGTAAGCGTTTTCCAACTGGGGCGGCCCCGTTTCGATTTGGTTCACCAGCCGCCGCACGGCTTCCAGGATGTCGGTCGGTTCAAACCCGGCCACGACACATGGCACCTGGTAATGGTCGAAAAACGGGCGATAAGCCTGGAGACCCAGAATCACGGAAACATGCCCTGGCAGAAGAAATCCGTTGACGTTAACCCGGTCGCTTTGCATGAGCGCCTCCAGGGCTGCCGGAACCGTTTTATGGGCGCAGGCCACCAGAAAATTGGGCACCTTCATGTCCCGGGCCGAAAGAATTGAGGCCGCGATGGTGGGCGCTGTGGTTTCGAATCCCACCCCGAGAAAGACGATTTGCTTATCAGGGTTGGCCTGGGCGATCTTGAGCGCATCGAAGGCGGAATAGACGATCCGTATATCGCGCCCGGCAGCCTTTTCCTTCTGAAGACTGGATTCGGTTCCGGGAACGCGCAGGAGGTCACCAAAGGTGGTCACGATGGTGTCCTCCACGCGGGCATAGGCGATAAAGGCATCGATTTCCGGCTGGGATGTGACACATACGGGGCAGCCCGGTCCTGACAGCAGGCGGATGCTCTGCGGCAGGAGGTCACGAATACCATGACGAAAAATAGACATGGTGTGGGTCCCGCAGACCTCCATTAGATTTACCGACCGGACACTGCTGCGGTGGATGGATTCGATCAACTGGCGGGAAAGTCGCGGGTCCCGGTATTCATCCTGATGTTGAAGTGCCATAACACGCCTATTCTTAATCGACTAAAAACGTAAAAAATATTTTCTATAGCCAAATACCGACCATCCGACAAGTTGTTATTCGAACCTCAAAAATCGTTTTCCCAAATGGCGCCGGCCGCCACGGCCTGACCCAAGGCAATACCCCCATCGTTGGGGGGCACCAGACGGTGGGCGTAGACCGCGAAATCGTGTTGCTGGAGTGCGTGGGAGAGTTCCTGCAGCAAGATGGCATTCTGGAATGCGCCGCCGCTCAAGACCACCTGATTCAAAGCGGTTTCCCGGCGCAAATAGACACAAAGGTCCGTAAACAGTCGGACCAGGGTTCTATGAAATCGGCCACTTATGCGGGCGGCGCTGCAACCACGCCGGAGGTCGGCCACGACGCCTTGAATGATCGCGGTGGTGGAGATCTGAAGACCGTCGGTGGCCTCCCAGCCGAAATCATAGCAATGATTGCCTTCCGGTTCGGCGATCATCTCCAGTTCCATGGCCGCCTGGCCTTCGAAGGCAACTGTATGGCGCAGACCGATCAGTGCGGCAACGCTGTCAAAGAGCCGCCCCAGGCTGGATGTCAACGGGGCGTTAAGTCCTTGATTCATCATGGCCACCAGAATGTCGGCCTGCTTCGGATCCACAGAGGCCATGAAGGGTATCTCCAGCCGGCGATACTGGTCACCAAAGGTCCGATACAGATAGCTGATGGCCATCCGCCAGGGGGCCTTGATGGCCGCGGCACTGCCCGGCATGGGCAGCGGTTCTAAGAAAGCGGCGCGCTCGTAGCCTCCCTTGGCGGCCAGCAGAACTTCGCCGCCCCAGATCGTGCCGTCCGGACCGTACCCGGTGCCGTCGAACGCCAGGCCGATGACCTGGTCATCCAGGTGGTTTTCGGCCATGCCACTGACGATATGGGCATGATGATGCTGGATCTGAATGACCGGCAGATCATTTTGCTGCTGGGCGAAGCGCGTGCTGAAATAATCCGGATGAAGGTCACAGGCGATCACCCGGGGTTGAACATCCAAAATGCGTTGCAAATGATCGATCGTCTGTCGAAAGGCGTCATAGGTGGCCAGATTTTCCAGATCCCCGATGTGCTGGCTGACAAAGGCGCGGTCTTCCTTGGTGAGGCAGACCGTGTTCTTGAGTTCGGCCCCACAGGCCAGCACCGGTGGGGGCGCGTGGCTCAGAAAAACCGGTGTGGGCACGTACCCCCGGGAGCGACGGATAAACCGCGTGGTACCGGAAATTTTACGCACAATCGAATCGTCGCAGCGCAGATAGATGTCGCGGTTGTGCACCAAAAAATAATCAGCGATGCCCCTCAGGCGGCGGGTGGCCTCATCGTTAGCGATGGCGATCGGCTCTTCACTTAAATTGGCACTGGTCATCACGAGGGCGTAAAACGCGTTTTCCAGGAGAAGATAGTGCAAGGGTGCATATGGCAGCATGACGCCAAAATACCGGTTATTCGGGGCAACCGATGGCGCAACCGGCGGGTTGGATCGTTTGCTCAGCAGCAGAATCGGCCGCTGGGGGGATGACAGGACGGTTGATTCCTCTTCGTCCAGATGGGCCAATCGGCGCACCCGTTCAGCATCGTAGGCCATGAGCGCGAGAGGTTTTTCTTCACGGTGTTTGCGCCGCCGCAGACGCACCACGGCCTTTTCGTTTTCGGCGTCTACCGCCAGATGAAAGCCCCCGAGCCCCTTGACAGCCACGATCCAGCCCGCCTTGAGCAACGATACGACATGGCCAATCGGATCCTGGGTGCTAATCGGTTGCCCGTCGCTTCCCAGTAGCTTCACCTGCGGGCCGCAGTCAGGGCAGGCATTGGGCTGGGCATGGAAGCGACGATCGGCCGGATTGTCGTATTCGGCCTGACAGCGCGCGCACATGCGAAAGTGTTTCATGGATGTCTGGGGCCGATCATAGGGGATATCCGCGATGATTGTGTAGCGTGGGCCGCAATTGGTGCAATTGATAAACGGATAGCCGAAACGCCGATCGCGCGGGGATTGCATTTCCGCCAGGCAGTCGCTGCAAATGGCCACATCCGGGGATATTAGCGCCGATTTGCCGCTATCGTCCTGGCTGGTAATGATCTCGAAGGTTTGAAAATGCTCTGGTGCCGCTTCGGCAGATTGGATATCGGTGATTTGCGCCAGTGGTGGCGCGTCGGCGGCGATGCTGGCCAGGAAAGCAGAAACGTCTGCGTGAGTTCCCTCGATATGAATATGAACTCCGGAGGAGGTGTTGGCAACTTGGCCGCAGAGGGCGTGTCGGCCGGCGAGTTGATAAATATAGGGTCGAAAACCGACCCCTTGAACAATGCCCGTAACCCGGATCTGCTTTGCAGCAAGCGATGTCGTCATGGTTGGGTCGGTTGGGTCAGCGGAGTCAAATCAACCGCTGGCCGCCGCGCCGGGGTCATCGTCGTCGACCAAGAGCTGGGCGGCTTCTCTGAGATAGCGCAGCGATTCCTGGGCGGTGGCGTCATCGATTTTCTGGATGGCAAAGCCGGCATGCACGATCACCCAGTCCCCCACGCGGGGTTCTTCAACCAATAACAGGCTGGCCTGACGCTGCACGCCAGCAACATCGATAGTACCCATATTGTCATTGATTTCGATTATTTTGGAAGGAATTGCAAGGCACATTCAAGCCATCCTTTTCCGGCAGGTCACACCTAACTGCTCTAGTTCATGAATCACAAGGTCCATCATTTCATCGACCCGGGCTGCCACGGTGGGCGTCATTTCGACACTGTGCGACAGGATATCTTCGGGTTCGACCCCCAAAACCACTGTACTTTGTGGAACCTTGTCGATGGCCTGACATAGGGTCAGGGTCTCCAGGAAATCTGTCTGATGCAAGGAATTCTTCAATAATATGCGCTCGGGCAGTTCATCCTTTTCCAGACGATAGAGGGTACCCGGCGGCTGCTTGTTTTTTACGGCATCCACAACGATGAGATGCTGTGCTTCAGCGATCACGCCTAACAAATTAATACCCAGGACGCCCCCGTCAACCAAGGACACATGGTCCGGAAATTCGTATTCCGCAAATAGTTTTTCAATCACCCGAATCCCGAAACCCTCATCGGTCAGTAGAATGTTTCCGATGCCCAGCACGGTGATGTTCGGGTTGGTCGTTGATGCATCCACCATAAATTTTGATCCTTACAAGGGTTTCCACACGGCGCCTTATGTTCGGTTGGCCATGTCATGCAAGTTATGGATTGGCCTGGTTGCTTTGGGACGGATGGTGTCCGCTGGTGAGGGGGGAAAGCAATCCGAGGACGATGGAATGGTTCCGGAAAAAGGCAGCCGCCCCGCTGTCTGCGAAGCGGCTGCCCATGTGATGTGTTAAAGCGCTTTGACCTTGATGACTTCGTTCGAATCCGGATCGATCACGTGGACCGCACAGGCGATACACGGGTCGAAGGAGTGAACGGTGCGCAGAACTTCGAGCGGTTTTTTGGCGTCTGCAACCGGGGTTCCGATGAGGGCCTCCTCGAGCGGCCCCATGACATTCTCGCCATCCCGGGGACCGAGGTTCCAGGTTGAAGGCACGACATACTGGTAGTTTTTAATTTTACCACCTTCGATGTCGATCCAATGTCCCAAAGACCCTCGCGGGACATCATTAAGGCCAACGCCCTGGGCGCTGTCCGGCATTTCCCAGGGTGTGTAGGTGCTGGTATCACCTGCCTTGACATTGGCGAGAAGCTCGCCCATCCAGGTTTCCATCCGTTCGCCGACGGCGACGGTTTCGAGACCGCGGGCGGCGGTACGGCCCAAGGTGGAGAACAGGGCGGTGACCGGGATATCCAGTTTCTGCAAGGTGCTGTCCACCAGGGGTTTGATCTCTTTGTGGCCCTTGCCGTAGGCCACCAGAACCCGGGCCAGAGGACCGACTTCACAGGACAGATTTTCATAACGCGGGGCTTTGAGCCAGGTGTACTGGCCGTTGCCCGGGCGATACTGGGGATCTTCCTGAATCGGTTTGGTCTCGCCCTTCCAGGGGTGCTTGGGGTCGCCTTTTTCATACCAGCCATAGGTCACGTCCTCGGTGACACTGGCCTGGTCCACCGGCTTAACCCCACCCGCATCGCGATTCATGATCAGGCCGCGCGGCATGTAAAGGCTTTCCGGTTCGGCACTGGTTTCGGGGAATTCGCCATAGGCCAGAAAGTTGGTGGTGCCACCAATACCGCCCCAGTCTTTGTAAAAAGACGCTAC
>JASFFM010000166.1:0-8816 GCA_050124295.1 Desulfobacterales bacterium
CGACTGAAGGTCAAGATATGGCGTACCATTTCCTTGGCACGATGGGCGGCCGTGAGAACTTCTTCCAGATTGCCGCGCGCCGGACTATTTGGGGGCAGATCGGCAGCCGTCATCTCGGTGAAGCCGATAATGGGCGATAGGATATTGTTGAAATCATGCGCGATCCCGCCGGCCAGCGTGCCGATGGATTCCATCTTTTGGGCCTGGCGAAGCTGATTTTCAAGCTGGGTCTTTTCTTCCGCGGCACGTTTAGCCGCCGTAATATCCTGGACGACGCCAGAAACCAGTGGTTCGCGTCCATCCCGCCGAAAAATCAGCTCGGCTTTGGAATGCAACCAGACCAGCTGGTCGTCGTTGGCGCGCCGGATCCGATAAACGAGGTCATAATCCGTATTGTGATGCAACAGACCTTCGAGTGCCTGTCGCACCCGGGGGCGATCCTCTTCCACCGGAAGTGCTTGTACCTGCCCGAAGGAAACAACCGGTGTTTTCCGATCGAGACCGAACAGACGGAACCACTCCTCGGACCCTCGCAGGGTCTTCGTGGCCGGATCAAACTCCCAATGCCCGACATGGGCCATGGCCTGGGCTTTGCGCAGGCGCTGTTCGCTCGCCTTGAGGGCCCGTTCGGAAGCCACGCGATCGGATATATCGCGGAAATTGACCAGAATACCCTGGATTCGCTTGTTATCGAGCATATTGACACCAATCAACTCGATATGCCGGTAGGATTGATCCTGGGCGCGATATCGGCACCGGATGGTTCGCGCGGCTCCTGGGGTACCCAGAAGTTGGTTTACCTTATCCAGCACGCGCACCTGATCATCCGGATGCATGAGATCACAGCAGTGGGTTCCCACCAGCGCTTCCGGTGACCATCCGAAATGACGCTTGATACTGGGGCTTTCGTAGCGAATGATCCCCTTTGCGTCCAAGATGACAATGACATCGGAAATGTTGGCGATCAGGGTGCGAAATTTCTGCTCACTCCCGCGCAGGGCCTTTTCCACCCGTTTGCGATCGGTGATTTCCGCTTTTAGTTCACGATTGGACTGCGTGATTTCGGCGGTGCGCTCCCTGACCCTTTGTTTGAGATTATTTTCCGCCCTTTTGAGAGCTTGCTCACTGGTCTTTACCCGTTCGTACATGTCCTGATATTTTTGGGCCGAAATGAGAATAATCGTCAAGCTGAAGCCCAGAAAGCCGTATTCCATCAGGAACTGCACGATCGGGACACCGATGGTGCCCAGCAGGTCGTGGAGGCCCAGCAGACACCAGATTCCAAAACTGGTGATGAACCCTTTGCAGCTAGGGCGGTTTCGGTTCTGCGGCCTAAGCCAAATGGTCATAACGCTGACGGCCAAGCCAAAGACATAAAGCAGGAAAACAATCCCCAAGGGACCTAATACAGGTTCGATGTAGGGGGTGCCGCTCCAGCGGAAATGGCGTGTCACGAACGTCTCGCCGACAATGAGCGGCGTGAACCACAACAGCGCTAACAGCAATGCGTGCCAGGGCAGCAGCAAGCGATGCCAGCGGCGACCATCGAAGGAGAGAAAAGCTGCCGTGAAACCGAATAGCGTATGCGCCAGCAGCGGAAAGACCGTATATTGAACCCGCTCGCAGACCACATTGGCCGGTTCCTGGGCGAGGTTGTGCTGAAAGAATACCGCCAGGGCATACACAGCGCTTAGCAGGGACAGCCCGGCCCCCCATTTGTTCCAGGCAAATTCCGGTCTTTTCACAGCAACCGCGGTCTGAAACAAACCAATGGTAAGGCTGAGCGCCGCCACGATCAAAGTCGCGACCATAGGCACCATGGAAATCTCAAAAAGCATCAAACGCGATCATTTCATCGTTGGAGGCTCAAATCATCGATCAGCCTCCTTAGCGGGTTGTCGGGGTTATCATCCGAGATGTAAATCACTGTGTGAGATCCTTCTACGGTGCTATCGGTCATTCCGTTGAATTCTTTAGATGCTTGCGTATCCACCCCCTCCGCCCAAGGAAAAAGTTGGACTTCATCCACCAAATCCATTAGGATCACAGCCTATATCGCCCACAGCACAACCCTTGCATCCCAGGAGCCAGCCATGATCCACAAATCCAACATCGACGAAGACATCGCCGCCCTGTTCGAGAAAGGACGGCGCTGCTTCCGTCAGCCAGACGGTCTCGGTGCCGTGCGCGCCCTAGAGAAGGTGATCGATCTGGACCCTGCCTATCGCCACCCCGATGGCGATAACCCCTATTTTTATCTCGGAAAAATTCACGAGGTGGAAAGCCGCTACAAGGATGCCATCACCCTCTATTCCCAAGCCTTGGCGATTGACCCCCGGGACGAGGAAAGCCTGATCGGCCGGGGAAGTTGCTTTTCGGTGACAGGTCAACAAGACCGGGCGATTGCCGATTTCGAAAAGGTGCTGGCACTCCCGGCCCAGCATCGCCGGGTGCCGGTGCAGCATCTTCTGTATGCGATTGCCGAAAACTACCGCCAGAAAAAAGATTATGCGGAGGCACTTCTTTGGGGTCAGCAGGCTCTGGACAAGGAGCCGGACAACTACCGGCATCAGGAACTGGTCAAGGCCATGCAGGCCCGTCTTCAGGAATTATAGCGGCGAACGCCGTTCAGCACCTGCGCGGGCAGGCTTCGGTGACATGGGTTAACGGCGGGATTTGAAAAAATCGAGGACAAATGTGATGTGGCGGTGCATGGCCTCAAAGGCCTGCTTGGGCTGATGGGCGCCGATGGCTTGGAAAATCTCCGTGTGCTGCCTCAGGATTTCTTCAATGTTCTCTCGCTCTTCGTAGAGATGGGCCAGGTTTTCTTTGATGCCCACGAAAAGATAATCGTAAAATTGGCGCATCAGCTGAACGTGGATCGGATTCTGCGTAGCATAGGCAATGGCCATGTGGAAAGAGACATCCGCCTCGGTGCCAAGCCGGCCAGAGGCTACCTCGGCTTTCATTTCATTGACACTTTTCTCCAGGAAATGAAGGTCCTTCTCAACAGCCCGCATGGCGGCCCAATAAGCGGCATTGCATTCCATCCCCATTCTGAATTCGAGCAGATGTTCCAAGGAGGCGTCCTGCGTCTGCATGGCCACCTCCAAAGGATTGGGAGGCCGCATTTCCGGTTTCTTGACGAAGGTTCCCTGGCCCTGTTTTTGCGCCAGAAACCCCATGACCACAAGCTTGTTGATGGCATTGCGAACCGAAGTGCGGCTGACACCGAGGGCCTCGGCCAACTCCCGTTCGGGCATCAGTTGTTCACCTGGTTTGAAGGCCCCCCGGAAAATCAGTTCTCTGAGTTGATCAAAAACCTGATCAGAAATTTTCTTCTGCTTGATGGGCTTCAGCGGTATTTTCATGCCCTTTTTGTCGGCTCCTCTATAAAAAGGGTTTATTCGCTCGTGGGCGGGCCGGTCTGGTCGATCTTGGTGGCTTGGTGTTCACCTCGACGCCAGAGACCGACCAAGGGGTGGTGTCGATGGGTGAGGCCAACAACCCCAGCCGACCGGATGGTCCGCCTTTCCCCGTCTACACCATTGGTTAGACCAATAGCCCTTTTAGGCAACAACGTCAAGCCGGAAAAGGATTTTATCAAGATATCTAATGGTATCAAAAGGATATCATTTTCTCAACGGCAATTTGGCGTTAAGCTTGACCCGGGTCATGCGGGCCGGATCGTGTTGGTAAGACCAAGATCCAAGCTAGGGATTGGTGGTCACGGCGCAACTTTTTAGAAACGTTCCAAGCACTATGACCTGGTTTCCTTACCTTAATAAATTTACGTTTCCGAATGTTTGCAGGATGGACTTATCCGGATTCGTGTCGATTATATACAAAGATCAGACTCTTATCAAAATAACGATCAGGGTTCCACGGTATCGTTCGCGTCGTGCAATCCCAACCGCAAATGCAAGGAGGCTTCAATGTTGCCGGACATTAAAACCATCCTCTATGCCACGGATCTTTCCCCCAATGCCAGGTACGCCTTCGGATATGTCGCCAGTATGGCCAATCAGTACAACGCCAAGATCATCGTTTTGCATGTTTTGGAGCAACTCTCAGAGACGGTGAATGCCCAGCTGGCCTCGATGATGGGTGAAGATCGCTGGCGCGAACTGCAGGAGCGCAATCAGCAGGAGGTTCAGTCCACCATTCGCGAACGCCTGGATGCGTTTTGCGAAGAAATGAAAGGATCCCTCAGCAACTGCCCGTTCATCGTGGCGGATACCGTGGTGGATCGGGGGGTGCCCGCTGATCGCATTCTACACCAGGTCGCCCGCACCAAATGCGACCTGGTCGTCATGGGGACGCGCGGACAAGGCATGCTGGCCGATGCCATGCTGGGCAGCACCGCCCGACGCGTGGTTCGGCGCTGCCTCAAACCGGTCATGGTGATCCGTTTGCCGGAATCCTGAGATGCGCAGATACCGCTGTCACGTGCTTCCGTCAACCAATGCAATAACGTATTTTTAGAGATATCTTGGGCACATCCTCAACGGCGCGGCCAACGGATGAACGTCGGGAGCAATCGGTTCCATAAGCAAAAAGAGGTGATCCCGCCGTGCGGGTGGGTGCCGATCAATTCAATCCTGATCTTGTCAGTCATTGGACCGATGCCGAACAGCTGACCCCCATGGTTCGATCAGAGAATTTAAACACGGCCCCCTGGACACCGGTCATTGATGAGCGGCCCCTTTGGAGCCTCCGCTTCGACAAGCAATCGAAGGTTGTCCTGAGACCGCCTCCAATGGCATGATTCAATTGAAAACCAAAGACGGCGTGGCCGTCGCCATGGAAATGTATCCCACTCAGGGTAATCTTGGCATTGGCCATATCAGGCCTTGCGGAAGGGTAGCAGGAGGCGCACGATAAAATCGGGCGCTAGCGTCTTAGGCGCGGTTGTTGACTGTTGATCGGGGGGTTCAAACCGATATCCCGGAATACGCGTTGTACCCGAAGGATCATAAACAATGGTCTCAAATCTTTCATAAAGGAGGCATGCTATGTTGAATACCAAGGATGCTGTTGCGGTCATCACCGGCGGTGCCAGTGGAATCGGATTGGCGATGGCCCGCTACTGGCGGCAGCAGGGCGGGAAGGTTGTGATTGGCGATATCTCGACGGATGCCATGCAGCAGGCGGCCGCGGATCTGGGGGATGATGTGGTCACGGTGCCCTGTGACGTGACCCGCGAGGAGGACTGCCACCGTCTGGCGGCCAAGGCCATCGAGGCCTTTGGGCGCATCAATCTGGTGGCCCCCTTTGCCGGCATTATCATGGATGGCCTCATGGTGGCTACCGATCGGGAAACCGGCAAGGTCAAAGGCAAAATGTCTCTGGAACAGTTCCAGAAAGTGGTGGACATCAATCTGACCGGTGTTTTCCTGACGGTCCGGGAAAGCCTCGAACAGATGATCAACCACGATTGTAAAGGGCTGATCTGTCTGGTGTCATCCACCGGCTCGCTGGGTACGGCCGGCCAGATTAATTATTCCTCGACCAAGGCGGCCGTTTCGGTCATGCCCAAGGTCATCACGGCCGAGCTCTTCCGGCGAAAACTGGCCGGGCAAATCCGTTGTGCGGCCATCGCTCCCGGCTATGTGCGCACCCCGATCCTGGAAGGGATGCAGCAGAAGGCCCTGGATCGCATTCTGGGGGATGTCCCCATCGGCCGACTGGTGGAGCCGGAAGAGGTGGCTTCGCTGGCCTGCGAGCTCTATCGCAATGAGGCCCTGGGCGGCGACGTCTATTTTATCCATGGGGGGCTGCGGCTGGGTTCCCGCGGCTGATATCATGGTGGAAGATGGTTTTTCAAAAGGCAGCCCTTTGACCGACGGGAGGGATTCATGAGCAAGGTCAGCATCATCGGTGCCTGCAACACGAAATTCGGCGCCTTCGTCAAAAAGAACCGCGATACCGGGGAAGTGACCGATACGAAAAGCTTCTACGAACTTTTAATCGAAGCAGGTCAGGGCGCCATCGCGGATGCCGGACTCGCGCCGGGCGACATCGATGGCATCTGGATCGGGTCCTGTTCGCCATCCATGTTTATCAATCAAGAGCACGTGGGCCCGCTGGGCCTTGAAGTGGCCCCGGATGTGTTGCGCTTCGTGCCCACCACACGAACCGAGGGGGCCTGTGCGTCGTCCTCGGTGGCCCTCTACAATGCACTCTGGGCGGTCGAGTCCGGTCGTTTTAAGCGTGCCCTCGTCATCGGCGTGGAAAAGATGAACCTGCTGGGGACCCAGGAAATGACCCATGCGCTGGCTTGTTCATCCTACTGGCCGGAAGAAGGGGCCCGGGGCATGACCTTTCCGGGGCTTTTTGCCGAGTACGCCAAGGGGTATCAAGCCCATTACGGTTTTAGCCCGGCACAGCTGGCCAGTATGTTCGCAGCCGTCTCCGCCCTGAGCTACCGCAACGGGCTTCTGAATCCCTTGGCCCATTTTGGGGCCGGGAGTCCGCCCGACAAGTATGGACTGACGACCAAAGATGCCATCTTGGCACTGCCCGAGAGCGGCAAAGGGAGCAATCCTCTGATTGCCCCCCCGCTAAGGTTACATGACTGCTCCCTCGTCACCGACGGGGCCGCCGCCCTTGTCCTGGCGCCCACGGAAGAGGCCCGGGTCTTTAGCCCCCGGGTGGTGGAAATCGCTGGGGCCGGCATGGCTACGGAGCGCCTGGCCGAGCGTGTCCGGCCCAACCTGCACGAACTCATGGCCGGTAAAGTTGCCGTGCAACGCTCCTTCGCGGAAGCCGGCCTAACGATCGCCGACATTCAATTCGCCGAGGTCCACGACTGTTTTTCCATCAACCAGCTATTGACCACCGAGGCGCTGGGGCTTTCAGCGGATGGACGGGCCGGTTTCGACTATATAGAGGGCCGTTTCACCCCGGATGACGCTTGCCCGGTGAACCTTTCGGGTGGTCTCAAGGCCAAGGGACACCCGGTCGGCGCCACGGGTGCCTCGATGCATGCCCTGGCCTACAAGCAGCTCGTGGGCGAACCCATCGGCGCGGCGCCGACCAAGGGGGCGCCGGAATGCGGGGTGGTTTTCAACGTAGGGGGCTCGGCCGTGACCAATTGCGTAACCACCCTGCGCCGGCTGAAATAAACCGGATCATGGGGCTTTTGAATTCAGAGCCCATAGGAGTCAATTCCCGCAGGCCATGGCCGGTAGCCAGAGCACCAGCTGGGAGTGGTAGGCATCATCGCCAAACCAATGCGCTGCGATAAGACAAAGGGGCCAGGCCCTTGTCGATTTCCATGTCCTCGATCTCCGGCGGGCAGACCCCTTTAAGGTAAAACAGGGCAAACCGCGGCGGCGGAATGAGAATAGCGAGGTTGCCGGACCGGCAATGGTCCCCAGCGCCAGGCGGCCGTTTTAGCCCTGCTCCATTATGCCCGGCAAGCTCATTAAACGCAGCAAAATTACCGCGGCGCCGATCAATCCGGCGGAGGCCGCCGGATAATGCCGATCGCATCCCCTGGGCGGCCATTGCCCCCGGCTGAGTGCGCACCCCGATCCCGTAAGGGATGAAGCCGAAGGCCCTGGGCGGCCAGGCCTAGTTGATCCATGGGGGCTGCGGCTGGGATCGCGGCGATAGCCTCCGCCGGCGCAGCGACGACCGCATACCCATCAACGCCCGAAGGCTCTCGCGACGCACCGCGAGACCCGGCCATTTCGGGAAGCCATGCGCATCTGCGCCGTTCGGTATGTTCACCCCGGAGCCCTCGCCTGATCGTAGCCGCCATTCGAGGCACCGGTTTTGCAGGCGCGTTTAATATATGATCCAACCCCATGACCCCGCAGGGAGGTGCCCATGACTGCCAATTCGAACCACTCCCAAACCCGCCGGACCCACCCGGTGCTATCCGATTTGCCCCCGGATCGCACACGCAAGAACAAGGTCGTTAGCGCCGAGGAGGCCGTTCGGATCATCCGCGACGGCGACACGGTGGCCACCGGGGGCTTCGTGGGGACCGGTTTTCCCGAGTATGTAGCGATCGCACTGGAAAAGTATTTCGAGGAAACCGGCCGTCCCCGGGGACTGACCCTCATGTATGCCGCCGGGCAGGGCGATGGCCAAAACCGCGGCCTCAACCACATGGGCCGGGAAGGCCTCGTGTCCCGGGTGATCGGTGGTCACTGGGGTCTGGTGCCCAAACTTCAGAAGCTGGCCATAGACAACAAAATCGAGGCCTACAATCTGCCCCAGGGCGTCATCTCCCACATGTTCCGCGACATCGCCGCCGGTAAGCCGCGCACGATCACCTCGGTGGGCCTGGGCACCTTCGTCGATCCCGAAAACGGCGGGGGTAAAATTAACGCCTGCACCACGAGCGACATCGTAGAGCGGATCCAGTTCGACGGCCAGGATTATCTGGCCTACAAGACCCTGCCCGTCAACGTCGCGATTCTGCGGGGCACGACCGCCGACACCGACGGCAATATTACAATGGAAAAGGAGGCGTTGACCCTGGAAGCCCTGGCCATTGCCACCGCCGCCCGCAACTCCGGCGGGTTCGTCATCGTCCAGGTCGAACGGGTGGCCGAGCCGGGCACCCTAAACGCCCGCCAGGTCAAGATCCCCGGGATCATGGTGGACTGCGTCGTGGTCTCGCCCCCGGAGCATCACTGGCAGACCTTCGGCACCCAATACGACCCCTCGTTCAGCGGCGAGGTCAAGGTGCCGGTGCAATCGCTGCCGCCCATGGCGATGAGCGATCGCAAGATCATCGCCCGGCGGGCGGCCTTCGAACTGGTGCCCAACAGCGTGGTCAATCTGGGCATCGGGATGCC
>JASFFM010000167.1:0-8761 GCA_050124295.1 Desulfobacterales bacterium
CGAGTGCCGAGGTATTTCTGACCCGCAACACCGCCACGATCCAGTCCGTGATCGATCAGTACGTCGAGATCGAAGGCGTTTTGTACATTGCCGTGGATGATATCCAAGGTGAAATTATCGCCCATACCTTCGTGCCACGAGTCCCGGAGGCCGTGCGGGAAACGCTTATTGCCGCAGACAAGATCGGGATTGAAAAAACGCCACCCTCCCAAGATGAAGTGCTGGTCATGGAGCAAGAGGACTTTCTCGATGTTTCTGTCGGTATTTTAGGCGGACTGGCCGGCCGCGTGCATGTGGGCATGGACACCCAGAGGATCAACGCCTTGATCTGGGGCACGATCATACGCACCCAGTTGATCACCTTTATATTTTTCCTGGTCAGTATTACGGTCAGCTATTTTCTGATCAGAAGAATTTCTGGCCCTATTGGTCAGTTGAGCCAATATGCCCGCAAAGTCGCCGAGCATGATTTTTCGGCCCGCCTGGATATCTATCCCAAAGATGAAATTGGTGAACTGGCGGATTCCATGCGCGCCATGTCGGGGGAGTTGCGCACCTTTTTCTCGGAACTTGAGGCCGCCGTCGATCGCGCCACACACGACCTTCAAGACGCGCTCAGCTACCAGTCCGCGATTGTCGAGAATTTGGGGGACGGGCTGGCGGTACTTGATTCGCATGGCGAGCTGATACGCTGCAATCAGGCCTTGCTGAATATGTTTCAATATTCTTTCCATGAGCTTGCCGGGCAGCACTGGGAAATTTTATTTGAGCGCGACATGCACCCCCAGATCAAATCGCTGATCGCCTCACTTCAACAGCCTCAGCCTTCATCCCCCGCTGGCGCCAAGATGATTGAGGCCAGCGGTGATCAAGGCCGAACCTTCTTTGCTCACAGAAAGGATCGAAGCCGGTTTCCCATTGAAATGTCATTGACCCATGTCCTGCTGAAGGACCAATGGAACGGCATCGCCATTATCCGGGATATCACCGCCCGTCATCAAATGCATGAGTCTTTGAAAGCGGTTCATGCCGATCTGGAACGACGGGTTGAGGAGCGAACCGCGGCCCTGGTGCAGAGCAATGAACAGCTCGAAAGAGAAATCAGCGAGCGTCATTTGATTGAGGATCGCCTGGCGGCCGAGAAAGAACTGCTGACCGTCACCATGCGCAGCATCGCCGAAGGGGTGGTCACGACGGATGTCGGGGGCCGAATCGTCATGATGAATCGCGCGGCGGAAGAGATCCTCGAGGCAACCCAGGAGAAAGCCAACGGGAAGGCTTTTGGGGATGTTTTTGCAAAAGTTCTCCAAACACAGTCCGGGAAGATCTCCAACCCGGTCGATCAAGTTCTACAAACGGGCGAAGTGTTCACCGCCGGCCCCGATCTGATTTTGCGCACCCAGGACGGCGGCGAGCGCCATGTGATGCTCAGCGCGGCCCCGATCCTGGACCAGAGCCAGCAACTGGTCGGCACCGTTATGGTATTGGGTGATCAGACCGCACGCGTCAAATTGCAAACGCAAATGCGCAAAGCCGACAAGCTTGAATCCGTGGGGCTGCTGGCCGGCGGTATTGCCCATGACTTCAACAACATTATCAGCGTTGTCATGGGAAACATCGAGTTGGCCCGCTTTGAAAAAACCCCGCCCCAGGAATCACAGCAATTGCTGGATCATGCCCTCAAAGCCGCGCGCCGTGCGCGGGACTTGACCCAGCAGCTGCTCACCTTTTCCAGGGGTGGCGCCCCCGTCAAGAAGGTTACCTCGGTCGAAGAACTTATCAAGGAATCCGCCCTTTTCGCATTGCGAGGCGCCAATGTTCAATGCCAGTTCGATCTGCCCGACTCCCTTTGGGCCGTTGAGATCGACGCCGGGCAAATCAGCCAGGTGATCAACAATCTGGTCATCAATGCCATTCAGGCCATGCCGGGCGGGGGCGTTCTCAAGGTTACGACCGAAAATATTACCATAGCGGCCGGAGAAGAACCTTTTCTGGCACCGGGGCGCTACATCAAAATCGCCATCAGCGATCAAGGTCAGGGAATTGCCGATGAAATGCGTCATAAGATTATCGATCCCTATTTTTCAACCAAGCCTGGTGGATCCGGCCTGGGGCTGGCAGTGGCCTACTCCGTTATCAGACAACACGGCGGCCATATTGATTTTGAATCCCTGCCAGGCAAAGGATCGACCTTCTATTTTTATTTACAGGCCTCCGAACAGAAGCCATCCCCGGGCGATAAGACGGTAAGCAATGCTTCCACAGGGCAGGGCAAATTACTGATCATGGATGATGAGGAAATGATCCTCCAGGTGGCCAGCGGTATGCTGGAGCGCTTGGGCTATGAAACCCACTGCACACAAACGGGCCAGGAGGCCATCGATCTATATCGCCAAGCCTACGAGCAGGGCGCCCCTTTTGACGCTGTAATCATGGATCTCACCGTTCCGGGTCACATGGGGGGCAAAGAAGCCATTCAACACCTGAAGGCCTTTGATCCCCGTGTCAAAGCCATCGTCTCCAGCGGATATTCCAACGATCCCGTAATGGCCCACTATCGTGACTACGATTTCTGCGGGATCATCGCCAAGCCTTTCAGTCTGGAAGATTTGAGTACGGTGGTGCATGAGGTTTTAGCCAACGGCGCCCAAAGGGTGCCTTAAATCGCCCTTCCCGATCTGGTCAGGGGGCCTTTGGCCATCCGAAATGCCGCCCACTGCGCCCTGTGACTTGGCAGGCTTTTTCTCATCCTCCCCAGCCGAAACAAAACTCCAGATATTTTCGATGATCGCCATCACGGGAGAGCGCTCCAGCGGGTTGATGCCGTCCATCGGGCTGATCTTTTCAAAAATCAGCGATTCGAATCCATCCCGCCCGCAGGATGGGCCCAAGGGCCATCGCGTCGCCGCCGGTGGCCAGGGCAACCTAACCCGGATATTCACGCCTTGGAGGCCTCGCGTACAAGGCCTTCCGGCGCGCCGCGGTAGGCCTGCGCCCGCCAGCGCCGGATCACGCCGGAAAGGGATGCCCCGGGCTTGACCACCGGGTGCAAAGGGTATGCGCTGCGTTCTGCAATGCGCCGCTCACAAGGGGTTACCGGACCCATTTAGCGCAACCCCCGTTAGGAGACGGAACCAATGCATTCAAGCAAGTGGGCATAACGATTTTCATGAAATGTTGGGGCTGAACGAGGGCCGCGATCCGCGTCAATTCCGCCGGAGCAGCATCCTTCGGTGGGGGGTTGCGGTCGAGGTGGTTGGCGCGCTGTCTGGACGAGATTCTTGGGCCCCGGGCAGGCCCCGATTTTGGGCGCCCATTTGCCTCACCCCAGTCCAGGATGGTGGCCGATACCGACCAAATGCCCCGTATCGCCCCAGATTTGAACCACCCAACGGGAGGTGCCGTAAAACTGACCGTGCGCAAAAACGCTCAGGCTGGCATTGGAAGTTACATAACAACGCGGCTGGGCCAGCGGCAGGTGGGCCACATAGCGGAACAGGCTGTCCAGTACGCCGCCGTGAATCACAATCGCGATGGTGCTCCCGGTCTTCGTACGGAGGATCTCCTCGATCCAGTCTCGGTTGCGTTCGAAGTGCATACGATGGCTCTCGCCACCGGGGATCACATAATCCGGATCATCGGCATTGAATTTGGCCAAGACATTGGCATGGGCGGCCTTTATTTCCGGAACGCTCAGGCCTTCCAATACCCCGTAATGGCGCTCCCGCAGTCGGGCGTCCGTTTCCACCGCATGTCCCGTGAAATCGGCGATGATCGCCGCCGTTTCCTGCGCGCGGCCAAGATCGGAGCTGATCAAAGCGTCAAAAGGCATTTCCTGCAGCCGGCGTCCCAGGGCGGCGACCTGCCGACGACCGGTCGCCGTCAGCGGACTGTCTTCGTGTCCCTGGAAGCGCTCCTCGACATTCCATCGGGTTTCCCCGTGACGGATGGCCATGATGGTGGTCGTCGCCTGGTGGACCATGAGAATTTTCTCCTGGGGCGCTGAACAATCCCGAACCGGTTTCAGCCGCCTTCAGTCCGGGATCACCGCCCGGGGCGATTCTTAAAACAGCTTCAACTGCGCCGGGCCGCTCGGGGGGCGGTTGTCCGATAGCTGCTGGGCGAGACACTCCGGATTTTTCCCGCACAGCATGACTTCCCAATCCTGACAGAAGGCGGCCTGGGGGTTGGCGTCATAGTCGACATCGACTTCCGAACGGGTCGTGCGCTGCAGCCTCTTCAGGGGATTGAGAATCAGTTCCCGCTCCTGGCCGGTGACCACCGGGAACCCGTAGGGGGTATTGCGGTGTTTAAAAGCGCCGCCAGCCGCAATGCGCTCGGCGACAAACTCAACGTGCCGGGTGAGCCGGTTCTCGATATAATGGTTTAAGCGATCCAACAGGCTGTGCGTGCAGGCCTCCAGATGACGTTCCATTGCGGCGTCGATTTCAAGTCCGATGCTGTTGCGCGCCGTGGCCATAGCGGCCACGCTCGTGGTTCCGGTACCCCAAAAGGGATCCAATACCACATCGCCGCGCACCGAATACATACTGACCAGCCGATAGGCCACCTCAAAGGGGAAGGCCGCGCTGCGCTTGCGTGTCTCACTGGTGGCAAGCACCTGCGAGGTCCCTTTGACGTCCGTCCAGATGTCGGAGAAGAAGCGGTTGCGTTCTTCCCAGAACATGGCGCTGGCGCGCCGGTTCTGTTTTTCGCCAGCGGTGCGGAAAGCCCGCTTGGAGCCCTTGCGGGCAATCAGGATGTATTCGTGCTCCAGGGTCACGTAAGCCCCGGCCGGCAGAACACCGGATCCCATGAACTTATTGGGGGCATTGGTCTGTTTGCGCCACAGGATATCCGGTAAAACCGTAAACCCGTTCTTGGTGATATGCTGCAAGACTCTGGCATGGTTGGGATAAAGCGCAAATTGGCCATCCAGACTGCGGGTCGCATCGCCAATGTTGATGCAGGCAAACCCGCCCGGTTTCAAAACGCGCAAACACTCATCCCAAACCGGATCCAGCAGGCCATGCATCCACTCATGGGCGTCCCCCGATCGTCCCTTTGCCAGGGCGTCCGCAATGCGGGGGTCCTGATGGCTAAAATGACTATCCCACATACGGATCATGGGGTACGGAGGAGATGTGACGATCAGATCGACACTGGCCGACGGCAGGACCTGCATGCGCCGGGCATCGCAAAAATAGATCTTGTGTCTGGTTTTCAGCAAGGAAACTTTCCGAGGGCCCGCCGTTTGACTGCTGCAGGGGCCTTGCCTGGCATTGTGAAATCACCGTTGCGCATTTCCGTCCCGGCATCCCTTATAGCAGAAAAAGGGGGCCGGCTAAACCGCCTTCCCGCATTGTGGTCCTCCCATGGCTTTCCCTACCGGATGGCCCGGCCCTGAATCGAGCGACCCGGAGCGAGCGTATGCCGCGGCAGCGAATTCCTTGCGGACAGGGCATGTCGGGGATGCCTTACGAAAGGTTAGGATTTCTCCTCCAGTTGAAAGGTCTCATCAAAAATGGTCAGCAGCAGCAGGCCCTGTTCGCTGATCTTCAAACAAGCATTGTTAATGCCGTAGAACAAAATGCTCAAACGTGTCTTGCTTTCACCGGAGCGGATGCGTTCGATCTGACGGCCGTCGAATTCTTCCAGAAGTTCCTTGAGCTTCACGTAGTGCGCGGCCACCTCCCGGTATTTGAAGGGTTCGTGGCTAAGCATGATGCGCGCCGTATCATCGAGCAGGGCCTCGACACATTTGCGGATTTTTTGCAGTTCTTTTTTCTGCGCCGGCAGCAGGCCGGCATGTCGGTTGGAGATATGCACGTGACAACGCATGATCACGTCCCGCAAACTTTCGGCAATCTCCTGCAGGGCGGAAATGACATAGCTGTATTTGCCCACCTGGGCAACATCTTCGTGTTGCAAAAGCCGCAGGGTCTTGTAGATGTTGGCCACGATGATGTTCGAAGTAGCCTGGACCTTGCTCGTTTCGCGGCGCAATTTTTTGAGCGGTTTGCGGTCCTCGGTCAGAATGCCCTCGAAACAAAGATCGAGCTTGTCCCGTACCTGGGAAAGCAGGCGCCCGCTGTGTTCAAAACAGGTCTGGATGGCAAAATCAGCATCGGTCACCCGTTTGAGATCCAGGACCTCCAGCTCTTCGGCGGCTCTTTCGCGACGGCTGTGAATTTTATAATTGCGGTAGATCAACAGACCCACAATCAATAACAGGAGAAAAATGGCACCGCCGCCCAGATAGGAAATGGCAAAGGCGAAGGTCAGGGCCACCGTAAAAGCCATAAAAGCCGTGAAAAACCAGCCTCCGATCACGGTCAGCACTCCCGTGACCCGGTAGACCGCGCTGTCCAGGCCCCAGGCCTGATCGGCCAGCGAAGTCCCCATGGCCACCATAAAGGTCACATAGGTGGTCGACAGGGGCAGTTTCATGCTCGTGGCCCAGGAAACCAGGGCACTGGCCACCATCAGGTTAACGCTGGCCCGCAGCAAATCGAACTCCGGGATCGTTCCGTCGTATCCCGGGGGGGGCTGATAGTCGCTGGTATCCAGTCGGGCGCGAATATGGCGCCGCAAGGGTTTCGGAAACCCCTGACGGACGACATCGTAGATACCGGCCACCATCCGGACGATGACCCGGGAAAGTTGCGAGGAGTCAAACCGCTCGAGTCCTTCTTCCTGGCGCCCGAGATTGACTTCGGTTTTGGTCACCGTGCGGGCCTTGCGGGATATCCAGAGGGTCGCCACCATGACCGCACCTGCCCCCAGCAAGAAAAAAGTGTCGGTATGGACCGACTTCTGCAACGCCTCCATGGACATGGTCAGGGGCGCGGCACTGGTCTTGGCCAGGGCAAAGGCGTGAAAACTGGCCAGCGGGACACCGATAAAATTCACCAGATCGTTGGCCGCAAAAGCCATGGCCAGGGCAAAAGTGCCCGCCAGGACGATCGGCTTGAGGATATTGATCCGTGTGGTCAGCATCAGCACTTGAAACAAAAGGGTAAATCCGGCCAAACCGGCCCCGATGATGGTCCAGGTGTGGGTCTTGATCCAGGCCACCATGGGCGGCGACATGAAGGAGGCCCCCTTGGATCCTTTGATCAGAATGAAATAAGTGATCATGGACAACGCCAGACCACCCCACAGCCCCCCGTAGCGCCGCAGCTGTTTTTCATAGTTAAAGGTAAATAACAGGCGTGTGGCGAACTGCGCCAGGGCACCACAGACGAAGGCGATGCCCACAGACAGGAGAATACCGGTAATGATGGCCAAAGCTTTGCCGGTGTTGATGTACTCCGCCAGGGCCAGGACGCTCTGGTCGCTCTGGAATATTTTTACCAACGAAACGGCAATCGCCGCGCCCAGCAGTTCAAATACGATGGAAACGGTGGTCGAGGTCGGCAATCCGAAAGTGTTGAACAAATCCAGCAGCAGGATGTCCGTTATCATGACGGCCAGGAATATGGTGATGAGCTCCGGCATCAAGAAAAATCGGGGATGAAAGATACCCTTGCGAGCCACTTCCATCATACCGCTGGAAAAGGTCACACCGACCAGAATTCCCAGGCTGGCGACGATCATGATGATATGCCGGGGCGCCACACGGGATCCCACCGAGGAATTCAAGAAATTGACGGCATCGTTGCTGACCCCCACCATCAGGTCCGCAATCGCGATGGCAAATAACAGCGCCACGGCAAAGCCATAAAGTTCCATTCATACCCCTTGTCTACGGTTGGTTGGCCCCGGCCGACGCCACCCTGATCATCGGCCCACGCAGAGCGGGGCAGGCCCCTGGACCCGCCCCGTTGGTTGTTCAGGCATTAGCTTGGCGAATTGTTAGCACAGGGATGGGAACAAAACAATCATTTGCATCAGGATGGGCGGCGGTAAAAACGGCCCCGGTTTCCGGATCATGCCTCCGGGGGGGGGGCGCTTAAATTGGCGACAACGGAAATCGCCCGATCGTCTTCCGGCGGACGCGGCGAAAATCAGACCCTTGCGCATGGGGGTTGCGGTTTTGGGCGTGTTTTTTTCAGGCGGCATGCCCGCCTGGCGTCATATCCAGCCTTGTCCAAACCCGTTCCCGGTCCAATCGAAAAAACCGATCCGTTTAGGCCTGTGGGAAGGCCCACGGTGGTGGCGGTGGCCACCCTGGCGCGAGGGGCGCAGGGCCTTCGGCTTCACTTCTCCGGTTTCAACAGCGGAAAAAGCACCACATCCCGTAAATGTTCCGTATCGGTCAAGAGGGCCACGAAACGATCGACACCCATCCCCCAGCCGGACATGGGCGGCATGCCGTATTCCATGCAGGTGACGAAATCCTCGTCCGTCTCCATGGCTTCCATGTCGCCCCTTTCCCGGGCTTTGAGCTGGGAGGCGAAGCGCTCCATCTGATCGATGGGGTCGATCAGTTCGGAGTAGGCGTTGACCACCTCCCACCCGTTGATCACCAGCTGGAATCGGTCGACGATGGCCGGGTTGGCATCGTTGCGGCGTGCCAGGGGGGAAATATCGATGGGGTGTTCGGTGAGAAAGGTGGGGTCAATCAGTCTGGGCCGCGATACCTTCTTGTAGAGCAGATCCACGAGGGTGCCGTAACCGATGCCCGGATCTTGGATATCCCGCTCAAGGATGATGCCGTTTGTCTCGATAGCGGCCACCAATTGGGCCTTGTCGTTGGCTTCCGTCAAATCGATGCCGCAATCCTGCCTGATCAGTTCGCGGAAGGATTTACGCTGCC
>JASFFM010000168.1:0-8701 GCA_050124295.1 Desulfobacterales bacterium
TCCCAGGTTGAAATAACCCCCGGAAGCGGGAATGGGAATACGGATGACCGTCGTTCCCAGAAAGGCCAGTGTCGCAAACGCCGCGGTGACG
This sequence comes from Desulfobacterales bacterium, assembly GCA_050124295.1. Classification (GTDB taxonomy): domain Bacteria; phylum Desulfobacterota; class Desulfobacteria; order Desulfobacterales; family UBA5852; genus JABZFP01. Next base: position 92 of record JASFFM010000168.1, read on the forward strand.
CCCACCAGAACCAGCTGTTTCATCTGGGTGTTCGAGTTCACGTTGGACTCCTGTGCTTATGGGGTGTTCGAGAGGGCAGGTCGTCAATTTCCCTGGCCCAAAGGGGAATAAATCGCAGCGAGGCGCAGATACCGCTGACGGCGACCTGTACCATTCCCGCCGTCAGACGTCGCACCCAGGACGCAATCCTTCGCCGACCGGTCCCCGGTGCCCCCTGCCCGGAAATGGATTGCAGCAGGGCCTCCTCACGCACAATCTCCAGAATGTTGGGTATGACCGTATAGACGATATGACTGAAAACGCGCACGAACATCAGCAGATATTTCTCGGCGGTGGATATTCCGGCCGTTCTTCGTAGAAGCTTTTGCGCCAGACCTTCAAAGGGTATGGAAGCCACGATGGCCAGGGCCAAGGGAATGACATTGAGCATATTCAGGGCCAACATGACATAGTGGGCTCCCTGAATGAAACCCGCCGCACCTGGCCCCACGCCGTTCCACAGCGCCGACAGATACGAAACCAGGCCGCCCACAAATACAATCGGTATCAGGATCAGCGCCGTAAGGGCCATCGTGTTGCCCAGAAAAGCCCGCCCGCAACAAAAGCCCACGCCACCCATCACCAGAAAGAGAGAACCGACCGGCGCCCAGAGGACACCGGGGAGGATCTCCCCTTCCCCAGGCAGCGGAGAGACCCCGGTAAACACCGGCACCGCCAGGGCCATCAAAACGATCCCGCGCAGAAGGGGCATCAACGCATGTCTCCCGGTTCGTTCAGGATTTGGATATTGAAAAGGCAACCGTCGCTGCGCGCTGGGGACACCCTTTGCTTGCGAATCCAGCGCATACTGCAGGCCAGATTTTGCCACCATGGCTTGTGGGAGATCAGCATCACGGGCACCGCACGCGCATGCGCGACATCCACCACGGAGGCCACGAAGGCCAGGGCATCCGAACGGCTCAAGCCCCAGTCCGGCTCATCCATAATGAATACCGCGCGGGGATCGATCAGGCGCCTCGCCGTGAGGAGGATTTTGATCTCCAGCAGGCTGAGCGGATCAGAGATGCGCTGCCTCTCGGCAAAGGGCAGCAGGGCTTCCTCGCTCCGGGGACCCGAATCCCGCATACCGGCCAGGACCTCATCATAAACCCGGGCCACGCGGTCGGCATCGCCCCTGGGCGTCAGCTGCCCCATGGAGCGCATCAGGGTTTGGTTGAGAACGTCCTGGAAGAGCAGGCGAGCCTGCAGGGGCCCGTCCGTTCCCGTCATGGTGACCCGTCCCCTGAAGGGGATTGCGGATGCCAGCACCTTGGCAATCAGGCTTTTGCCCTGCCCGTTGTCGCCGCACAGAAGACAGGGCGAGGCCAGGGTTTCTTCAACGGGGTCCACCCCGGCCCATACCGGTCGATCGTGCAGGCGATCGAGAAGCGTGCCGAGATCCAGGCGCAAAGCATCCAGACGCCACGTGAAAGCTACGGGATCCGGCGGCGGTCCTTCGCGGCGCGCCACCGGTGCCCGGGAATCCTCGCCCTCCAGGGCAAACAGTTCCAGCGCGGTGTCACAGGAACGATAGCGCTCGATCAGGTTCTGAAAGATCGTCCAATGGTCCAGGGACAGCCAGCTGAAAGGGCTGGCAACAGTGAGGCGTGTGGCGCGCTCTGCCAGAAGATAAGCCTTGGCCAACGCCAGACGAACCGTTTCGCCACCGGAGAGCGATCGGATCGATTGGTGCAGATGCCCGGTCAGGCCAAATCGATCGGCTACTGCGCCGGGGGTGATACGGGACCGGGGGGCGGACAGCCAGGCTCCCTGTAAAACCTGGAAGGGCGTTCCAAAGGCCAGACAATCCCGAGGATTGCTGGTGATATAGGCGTCATCGCCGAGGCGCGCGGTTTGCGGTTGATGGTAAAGCCGTTGGAAATCCTCCCAGAACGAATGCGTTCCGGCGTGAAAGCGCGGTACGAGATCGGCGATGCGCTCACGAAAAGCGATTTCAAGTGCTTCGTAAGTCGCGAAATAGCGGGGCGGTATGTCATATTGCCAATCCAGCAATGGCGGCCTTGCCTTTTGGTTGGTTCGCAACCCGACCGGGGCCGGTCGGGACCTTCCTGGCAGGCTCCCTTAGCAAGGCATCGTTAAAAGAACAACCGTTTTGTCGGCGGGCCGAACAGGAAAGCCTATCGCAAACACCGCCGGGGGCGAGAGCGCCGGCCGCATACGGCCAACGAAACCGAGCAAGGACCGTCTACAAAAACCCCGTGCGCGCCCTTAGGCGGGATCGGCCAGAATTTTTTCCAGGAGCACTTTGGTGATCAGATAAGTGGGCGCCAGTCCCTCCTGTCCCATGGGACCGGAGGCCAGTGTCTGCCCGCTTTGCAGCGGATTGTCCGAGGCGTAGTAGGCATAGCGGGTCTTGATGTCGGAAGGGATGTTGCCCTTGATGATGGCGGCGTTGATGGCCCGCTGGTAATGGCCGCCCTCCATCTCCAGACCCACGGCTTTCCAGCCGCGCTGGATGCGGCGCAGCACATCCCTGTTCTGCAGGGAGGTGCCCACCACCGTCAGCATGGGGCCGGTAAAGAGGGGAATTTGGGAACCGAAATCTTCCGGCTGCAAATCGTTTTGCACCGTGTAATTGTCCGTGGTTCCCTCGATTACGTGGGCGGTGGCCAGCATGATATCCCCTTTGTTGCCGGTCAGGATGCCGGCTTTGCCCATCACGGCGATGGAGCGGATATCGAACAGGTGGGAAGACGCGTTGTCCCAGTAAGGGTAGAGCAGGTTTTCCATCAGTTCAAAGGCCTGAACGCCGAAAGCATAGTCCATCACCAGAATCACCGGTTTAACCCGGGCCTTACGAAGCGGGGTCAGGTCCAGATCGGGGTGTGCAGCTTCCGGGTCCAGGAGGGCGGTATCGATAATCTGACAGTCCACATGGGTGCCGGCACTGTCCGGCAGCACGACCAACCCGGCCTTGGTACCGGTGGCAACCACATCGATCTGCTCCTCCAGGAGGCGGCCGACCATTTCCACCACATCGCCCACCGCAGGGTCATTCCCGGCCGCTTTCAAAGCGGCCGGTCCGTAGAAGAGATTTACGACGCTGTGCAGGTTGGCGCTGATGATATGCAAAGGACGCTCGGCCAGCCCCAGATCGATCAGTTTTTTCTTGATGGTGACCGCCCAAGGCTTGCCGTTTTTGTGGTGGCCGATGCTGTTCATCAGGGAGGGTGTCAGGTAGACGATCAGCGCCTTCTCCGGCGAACGCTGCTCTTCATCGGCCCTGCGGCCGAGATGATATACCAGGGCGAACAACCCGGCATTGCTGTTGTTGGCCTGGCGCCCGGCCTCGAGGTATTCAAAGGTATCCCGGGTTTGCCGAAAGGAGCGGCCCAGAATGATACTCAGGTTCCAGAGGGCCTGATCCAAATCCGCGCCGGCGGGTGACGCTCCTCCCTGGGCGATTTTCTCCAGTTCCAGCCACTCCACCGTGGGATGCCCGGCTTCGTCGCGCATTCGCTCCTGGATCTTCTGCGCTTCACTGATCAAAAACGTCAAGTGGGTCAGGATGTCATAGATTTCACTCAGCCCCCGGGTGATGACGAAGCAAATCTCCGTTTCACTGACCAGATAAGAGGTGCGCCGTCGTTTGGGCGGTTCAACCTTTTCAAAGTTGGTACCCTCGAATTGGTCTTCTTCGGTCAGAATAATGCGTGTGCTGCACTCGATGCCGCGGGGCAGCCGGTCGATCACGTATTCGAGGCCCTTCAGTTCGACCACTTTAGGATCGTTCATGGAGCCGTAGATCTCGGGACTCAAAGTGCGCAGGCTGTCGGCCAGGACCTGGCCGATCATATCGATGGGTCGATAATAGCCGCGCAGGCCGATGGCATCGACCCCGGTCTTAAAACTGCGAATCGCCACCCGGGCTTTCTGTGATCGGGTCAGTTCCTGCATGCTGTCACCTCGTCCGGGATGAAATCCATCCTCAAGCCGCTTTCAGCTTAGGCGCAAAGTGACATGGGGTCAAGTCAAAGGCCGATCGCTTGCCGTCGTGCGAAGGGATCGAAAGGACGCCGGCCGTGTGGCCAGGCGCCCAGCGGAATGTTGAGCGCCTAGCTGCAGAAAACATCAGCGCTTCGGGACGGTGTCATCCGGGCCCAAAGCCCAGCTTACGGGCAGGATGTGCGTCTCCTGCGCTGGTTCACGACAGCGCCGGCTGCAGGCGGATTTTTTTTCCGGGGCTTCAAAACCCCATCTAACGCTCGATGGCAGCCTTGCAGCCCTCTTCAACATGCTTTCACAGCACCAACCCGAACGTTTCATGAACGTATGAATGCCCATTGGTTGGAATGCATGGGTTCCGTGTGTTCGATAATGGTTGCGGCCAATGTGTCCGAAAACCTATTGTGAACGACGACGTTTAAACAATATGCGTACCATTTTCACCCTGCGGGCCAGCCCGCGGCATCCCTGTCGGCCTTATCGGTCGCTGGCGGTGGCATGCCCACCGCGACGCGTCGGATTGCCTTGTACGGGAGGCTTCCAGCGCCTGACCTATCCGGGCTAAAGATGCTCCGCGCGTTCATCAGACGGCGCCTTGCCCTTGAACGCGCTTGGGGGTTTTGAAATCACTTGGGGATCAGGTTTGAGAACCGGCGGGGCACCCGCAAGGGGCGGGAAAACAAAGACCGCCCAGCACGAGGTGACGGCTGGGCGGTCTGACATGGGGAAGCGCAGCGAGGGAACTAGAGTCCTTTTTTCTCGAACACCCCGAACATGGCGGCGAACACAATGAGCATGAGGAAAATGACCACCCAGTGCGGCAGCCCCATCACCTGGGGCAACGTGACCTTGCCGATGCTGCCCAGCCCGATCACGGTGGCCTTAAATACAGGGTAGATCACGGCGTAGACACCGCCTCCCACGAGCATTCCCAAGAGGCCCCAGGCCGCATCCAGGCGTCCCTCACCGAGTGCGCCGCCGGCCGTTCCCGGACAGTAGCCCAGAAGCCCCCATCCAATGCCAAACAGGGTCCCCCCCACGATCTGGGATCCCAAGGCCGTCGTTTTCAGACTCAAGGAAACCAAGCCCATGTCTTTGAGCGCGTAGATGCCCACTGCGGCTACCATGATGGCACTGAGCATAAATTTGAAAATCGTCATATCCATGAGCCGCAAAGCCCCTACCTGCCGATCATAGCGCAGGATCTCGGCGCGCTGCAGAAGGATTCCGAAAAGAATTCCGAAGACCAAACCGTAGACTAGACTCATGACGAACCTCCCCGATCACCATAAAGCAATCTGGCCGTGACCCATCCGCCACCGAAGAAAAAGGCCAGAGCCACAAAACCACTTACCGCCAGCTGGCTTAAACCGCTCAATCCGTGTCCGCTAGGGCAACCACCGGCCAGGCGCGCCCCCACAATCAGCAAAACCCCTCCGGCGAAGGCCGTAAAATTGCGCCACAGCGGGCGATCACCAAACCGTGCGGCCCACATGTCGGGCACACGCTTGATCTCGAATGTACCGCTGGCCAGCGATGCTCCCAGGCCCCCCAGGGCAATCCCCACCACAAACAGCAACTGCCAGTTGGGAAGCGAGCCCGCACCGTATTTGCCGTCTTTGGTGGTGAAGTACTCGAAACGCGTCGTTTCGACCCCCACGGCCTGCTCGATCGCCGCCGCCCCGCGGGCGAAGGTGGTCGAGGCGCCAAAGAATTTTCCGGTCAGGGCCACGGAAAGGACCATTAAAAAACCGACCAGCGCGCCGGCCAGATAAGGGTTCCAGGGTTGTTTCATAGGTCGTTCTCCTCTTTCGCTGGTAATCAAGATTATCGCCGCCCTTGGTGGTAGGCGTGTTTTTTGGACAGCGCCGTGATTTTCATGCGCGCGCGATGCAATCAGATTTTGCCCTATAAAGAACGATCTTTGGGCCAAAGGTTACAGATCCGCCTTGCAAAAACGAGCTCCCTTGGATGGCCAGCCCCGGCGCGGTCCTCCCTCCGTCAATAAAAAACAGGCGGGCCGGGTCCGACCGACGCCGTCATGCGGCCCCAGGGAGCATGGCCCCACCACCATGGGCGGAGCGCATCTTAATTGACAGGCTTTCCTGGCCTGGCGTATAAACAATCATCGCCGATCGAAAGGAATGCCCAAGGGGCCGTGCACCCCCCTTGGATGGGGCCGACACCCGCCGCGGTCATAGGATCGGCTTCATATCATCTTTCAAACTTGGACGACACACCAATGCCTGACATCCACAGGGGAGGCGTACCCGTCGGGCGGATGCGGGCCGATCACATTGAAAGGGGGCGGTCATGACGAAGTGGGTCTATCTTTTCAGCGAAGTGGAGGAACTTCAAGCCAAAGCCGGCGGCGACTGGGAAAACGTGCGCGCGCTGCTGGGGGGCAAAGGCGCCAACCTCGCCGAAATGGCCCGCATCGACATTCCCGTCCCGCCGGGGTTTACCGTTACCACCGAGGCCTGCAACACCTATTTGAAGGCCGGCAACATGTTTCCCGAAGGGATGTGGGACCAACTCTTAAAGGCCCTCAAAACCGTCGAGCAGACCAGCGGCAAACAGATGGGCGACCCCGACCGCCCTCTGCTGGTGTCCTGCCGCAGCGGGGCCAAGTTTTCCATGCCCGGCATGATGGACACGGTATTGAACATCGGTCTGAACGACGACACCGTCCAGGGCATGATCCAACAGACCGGCGACCAACGCTTTGTCTACGATGCCTACCGACGCCTGATCCAGATGTTCGGAAGCGTGGTGATGGAGATACCGGACCACTTCTTTGAGGAGATACTGGCCCAGGCGCGCACCCGGGACAGGGTGGAAAACGACGCCCAACTCCCTCCGGAATCCCTCCGCGATATCGTGAAAACTTTCAAGAAGATTTTCTACCGCCATGCCAAAATGGAATTTCCGCAGGACCCCTTCAACCAGCTCCGACTGGCCACCGAAGCTGTTTTCAAAAGCTGGAACGGCAAACGGGCCATCGACTACCGCAAAGCCGCCGGCATTGCCCACGATCTGGGTACGGCCGTCAATATTGTCACCATGGTCTTCGGCAACCTGGGTGAAACCAGCGCCACCGGGGTCGCCATGACCCGCAACGGTTCCACCGGCGAGCGGTTGATCGAGGGCGACTACCTGACCAACGCCCAGGGCGAGGACGTGGTGGCCGGTATCCGCATGACGCGTGACATCTCCCAGATGAAAGAAGAAATGCCGGAAGCCTATCAGGAATTGGTCGACATCGCCGAGCGTCTGGAAAAGCATTACCGCGAAATGCAGGATATCGAATTCACGATCGAAAACGGTCATCTCTGGATGCTGCAGACCCGCGACGGCAAACGTACCGCCCAGGCGGCCGTGCGTATTGCCGTCGATATGGCCGAGGAGAATCTGATTACCCAAGAAGAGGCCGTGCGCCGTGTATCACCGGACCAGGTCGATTTCTTCCTGCACCCGCAGTTCAGCCTGGAATCCGCTCAGGCCGCCCGTGAGATGGGTCAGATGCTGGCCAGCGGACTCAATGTGTCTCCCGGCGCGGCGGTAGGGGTGGTGGCCCTGGAGGCCGATCTGGCAGAGGCCTGGGCCAAGGACGGACGGCCCGTGATCATGGTGCGGCCGGAAACCAAGCCGGACGATGTGCACGGCATGCTGGCCGCCAAAGGCATCCTGACCAGCCGGGGCGGTCGCACCAGCCATGCCGCCCTGGTGGCCCGTCAGTTCGGAAAACCGGCCGTGGTGGGTGTGTCCGAGCTTAAAATCGACATGGGCAAACGGCAAATCGCCATCGGCAGCGAAGTCATCCAGGAAGGCGACTGGCTTTCCATCGACGGAACGATCGGCGAAATCTACAGCGGCCAGTTGACCACCACGGCCCCGGACATCAAGGATCCCTGGTTGATCAAGCTGCTGTCCTGGGCCGACACCTATCGCCGCCTGGGCGTATGGACCAATGCCGATTACCCGGATGATGCCCGCCGGGCAAGAGAGTATGGTGCGGAGGGCATCGGTCTGTGCCGGACCGAACACATGTTTTTTGAAACCGACCGCCTGCCGCATATTCAAAAAATGATCATGACCGACCTGCCCATCGAACGACGCGAGGCCCTGGGTGCCCTGCTGCCTTTCCAGCGGGAGGATTTTGCCGGACTGTTCCGGGCCATGGACGGCCTGCCGGTAATCATCCGCCTGATCGATCCCCCGCTGCATGAGTTCCTGCCCAACTACGTCGACCTCATCAAGGAACTCTCGGATCTCAAAATTCGGCTCCAGCATGCCGCCGACCTGGACGCCATCGACACCCTCCTGGAGCAGTACCGCAAAAAAGAACGGATTTTAAAACGGGTGGAGAGCCTGCGCGAAGAAAACCCCATGCTGGGCCTGCGCGGTGTGCGGCTGGGCATGCTGCTCCCGGAACTGACCACCATGCAGGTGCGCGCCATCTTCGAGGCCGCCTGCAAAGTTTCCCGGGACGGCATCGACGTCCACCCCGAAATCATGATTCCCCTGACCAGCCACGTCAATGAATTGAAATTCCAGCGGGGCATTCTGGAGGAGGAGGCCCACCGGGTCATGGAAGAACAGGGG
>JASFFM010000169.1:0-8659 GCA_050124295.1 Desulfobacterales bacterium
ACCCCCACCCCCATCCAGGCCGAGGCTATCCCTACGGTCATGGAAGGCCGCGACGTCATGGGCCTGGCCCAGACCGGCACCGGCAAGACGGCCGCTTTTGTGCTGCCGATTTTAAACCGTCTGATCAACGGTCCCCGCGGGACCCTGCGGGCCCTGATCGTGGCCCCCACCCGCGAGTTGGCCGAGCAGATCCACGAGGCCATCGGCCTCCTGGCCCGCAAGACCGGGCTCAAGAGTGCCACGGCCTACGGCGGGGTGAACATCAACCCCCAGATCGACCGCTTCCGGCGGGGCATCGACATCCTGGTGGCCTGCCCCGGTCGCCTGCTGGATCATATGGACCGCAAGACCGTGCGTCTGCACAAGCTCGAAGTGCTGGTGCTGGACGAAGCCGACCAGATGTTCGACATGGGCTTTCTCCCGGACATCCGGCGCATCGTCGCCAAGACACCCCGGGAGCGGCAGACCCTGCTCTTTTCGGCCACCATGCCCCCGGAAATCCGGCGGCTGGCCAGTGAGACCCTCACCCGGCCAGTCACCGTCCAGATGGGGCGCACGGCCCCGGCGGAAACCGTCAGCCATGCCCTCTACCCGGTGGCCCCGCACCTCAAGACGGCCATCCTGCTGAAACTGCTCAACCGCACGGACGCCGGATCGGTGCTGATTTTCACCCGCACCAAGCATCGTGCCAAAAGCCTGGGCCGAAAACTGGACAAGGCCGGCTACCGTTCCGCTTCGTTGCAGGGCAATCTGTCCCAGAACCGGCGCAAGGCCGCCATGAACGGCTTCCGGGACGGCACGTTCCAGATCCTGGTGGCCACCGATATCGCCGCCCGGGGCATCGACGTGAGCCAGATCTCCCATGTCATCAACTACGACATCCCGAACACCCCCGAAGCCTATATCCACCGTATCGGACGGACCGGACGGGCCGCGCGCACCGGCGATGCCTTTACCCTGGCCACGCAAGAAGACCAGGGCATGGTGCGCAGCATCGAGCGCCTCTTGGGAAGCCCCCTGGAGCGCAAGCATCTGGAGGATTTCGACTACCAGACACCGGCCCCCAAGCAGGACAGGGAATTCGCCCGCCCCCCGCGCCCGGCCAATCGCAGGCGCCGACCCGCCGGGGCCGCCAAGGTGCAAAAATCCTTGCGCCGGTGGCCGCGACGCAAGCCGTCCGAACCGGCAAGGGCCAACCAACGTTCCAACCATCGCTCGCGGCCAACCATCATCGCCAACGCCTGAGAACTACAAATGGTCATTGGATGATCTGTACGAGGGCGGCCACGGGGCCGCCCGTAGAGGGCATCGAATCTGAAATCCCGGCGGAGGGCCGTGGTGATGGCCGCAAGGCTGTCAAACCCAGTCGGTGAGAAGGTTCAACACCGTCAGGCTAGCGTCGTTCACGCTCCGAGGGAAGGTTTTTTTTGGAGGAAATGCTCGCCGGGCACCGGCAGGCCGATCAGGAGGAGGGCCGCCTCAAGCAATACAAATAAGGACAATGGCCATCGGTATCGACCATCCGTCGAAAATGGGGGAATCGCTCTTGCCCGGCCACACATTGGCCAGCAAGGTAAATGTCCGTGAGATGGAATACCAAACCGCCCAGGCCAGCTTTAGGGCAAACAGCAGGCACAATTGCCGGCCCGGCAGCCAAAACCGTATCGCTGCCATCGGTTGGTTGGCAAAATTATCCGACATGCTTACCGCCTCGGTTGTTTGAATCCCGCGATGACCCAGAAGGCGCCCCACGCAACCATCACCGGTGCCGCGCCGATCCCGACAAATAGGGTGAGCTCACCCGCCCAGGGCTTGAGCCAGAAGGCCGCGGCCGCCAGCCAGACCACCGAGGCCAGAATGGCCAGCCGCCAACGGCCGGAAAAATTTTTGATCAAGGATGGGGGCGTCCCCCTGTTGGCCCGGGGGGCCGGCCGGGACACCAGGCGGGGGAGAAAAAACAGCACCACAATGATCAGCAGTATCAGCAGTATTTCGGTTAGTCCTGACAATCGGAGCTCCTGTCGGAAGGCGGTTCGGCCCAGCGAGCCGACTTGGCAAAATCTATCCCAAGGCAATAAAAACCTCAACCCTCTTGAGGCCCGGTTTGGGGGGCCAGCCCGCCGAAGTCCATCGCCATGGCCACCCATTCCTCGCTCTCCAGGGCATCGATCAGGCGCAACCCCACCGTCCGTGCCTTGGCAACCACCTTATCCTGCTGGTTCTGAAGAATGCCGGAGCAGATAAACCGGGCCTCGGGGGCCATTACCGCCGGTACCTCCGGCAGGAGTCCCAGAATCACCTCGGTGAGGATATTGCTCACCACAAGATCATAGCGCGCGGTGAGGCCTGTCACCAGATCCCCGGTCCAGACCCGGCTTCGCTCGCCAGCCACCCCGTTGCGCACAAGGTTCTGACGGGCCACATCCACCGCCATGGGATCCTTGTCGATGCCGTGCACGGCGGCGGCACCGATTAACATCGCCGCCACCATGAGAATACCGGAACCCGTGCCCACATCCAGGAGCCGGTCATCCGCTCGCAGATGTTTTTCCAGCAGCCGGACGCACAGGGAAGTGGTCGGGTGGGCGCCTGTCCCGAAAGCCATTCCCGGATCGATTTCCAGTACCCGTTCATCGCCCTTGATCTCGTATTCCCGCCAGCTGGGCTTAACGACGATCTGGGAAGAGATCTTTTGGGGCCAGAAAAAAGCCTTCCAGGACTCGGCCCAGTCCTCTTCCGCCAGAGAACGGTAGAAGATCCGCTGTCGCATGGTCAGCTGCCGGCCCAAGGCCTTCAAGGCCTCCTCGAATTTCAGGCGTTGGCCCTGGTCAAAGGTAGCGGCAGGAAAATAGCCGCTCACCGAATTGACGGTGGGCCTTAGGCCATCCTCCAGGATTACATCCGTTCCCGGCGGTGACTCCATGGTGGGGTCTTCCACCACCACGCCCCTGACCCCAAAATCGTAAAAAATATCGGCAATCAGTTCTTCGGCCGCGACGGTCGTGGCGGCATCAAAATCGACCTTGGCTTCGATCCATTCCATAGGTGCACTCCTGTAAGTGTGTCTCTACAACTGACATCTTGCATCCTCCGGCGGCGTTCTGGCCCCATTGGCCATCCTCGACCTGGTATCACTGCGCCTGTGGTGACCGATGGGCTGCAAATTTGCCGGCGACGGCAATCTACCACTTGTAAAGACGCACAGTAATATGACTCACCGCGATACGCGCTTCCGCCCCTCGTTTTTGCAGCGTATCGACAAGCACCTCTTTCCTCGAAACTCACAAGCCGTATCTCAGAGCCTTTACGAAGCCGTCTCTTTCTCCTAATGGGCTGCGGCCTTCAACCGCCTGTGGCAAATCACCTGTATGTATTGATCTAGTTGGTGTCTTTTAGCAAATTTCTTGTGAAATTCTTTTTCCCGCATAACGAGCGGCTTAAATAATCCCTCTCTGAGACAGGCTTGGAGGCGCTTTTGGTCGTTTGGGGTTTTACCCATTTGTCACGAGGTCTGGATATCGATGTGCCGGACGAAACAGACGCGGCGACTGTCTGAGCCCTGCTTCGAGCAGGGCGAGTTTCGGCGCGTCCGTCCGGTGCATCGATATGCGGGCGGGCCCGGAGGGCTCGTGACACGGGCGTCTTCTTTTGGTTCCGTTTTCTTCCACGCGGAAGAAAATGAACGATTATAAAAATGATAACGTTTCGGTCAAACCGTTTCGAGATGCAACCCTCATCATTTCATGGCCGGATTGAAATAACCAACTACGTCGAGGATTTCGAAGGCGCAAGAACACCGGCCGGGGCCAAAAGATGCCATTTCTCTACGGACACTATTTCAACGCCGGATTGAAGTAGCCAAATTTCAATTCCGGAAACCGCTTCCGGATCTTCTTGAGCAATTTCGCAACGCCCATGGGTTGGCCATGCGCAGCCACCTCACCCATGACCGCGTAATAATCCAGGGGATCGTAGTTTAAATTGCGCCACTGGATCAGGTGAATGGGGTGCTCGGTCAGGAAGGCGGCCAGGGCCTCGTATTCCTCATTTGTGTCCGTAAACCCCGGCAGATTGAGATAATTCAGGGCCACGTGACCCCCGCGCGCGAGCGCCTTATCGACACTAAGCATGATATCGGCAAACGTATAGCCCCGTGGGCGGAAATAGGCCTGATAGCAGGCCTCCCGCAGGCTGTTGATGCTCACCCGCATGCTGTCCAGGCCCGCATCGAACAGGGCTGCCACCGTGTCCGGCAGACTGGCGTTGGTGTTCAGGTTGATGGTGCCCCGGTCGGTCTGCTGCCGGATCAGGCGGATCGCCGGCGCGATGACTTTGGCCGCCAGCAGGGGATCGCCCTCGCAGCCCTGGCCGAAGCTCACCACGCCCTCCGGCACCCGCTCGAAATGCGCCAGGGCCACTTCAGCGATTTCTGCCGGGTCCGGCATGAAGGCGATACGGTCCTGGCTGCGGGGAATGGGGGAATCCTTCTGGAGCGACAGGCATCCCAGGCAGCGGGCGTTGCACTCGGGAGCCGTCGGCAGCGGGGCCTCGCAGCGACCGATGAAAAAGTTCTTGGCGGCCGGGCAGCCGTACTGCAGGGCACATTTTTCCAGGTGTTGCCGCAGGCGGTTGGTGGGCATTGCTTTCTCAAACCGCCGCACCCCGCCCTGGACCTTGTCCATGGGCATCAGCCGCAGGTCCTGGCGCCGTTCCTTGTCTACCTGTTGCACCGCCGTAAAAAAAAGATCCTCGTGCCAGCCCACAGCCCCATAGGAGAACAGCGGCAGGAGATCGGCGGTTTCCATTTCTTCGTACGCGCACAGCTGGGTGATGATATAGCCCGGCGAATTGAAGGCCGCCAGAGGATAAACCGGCTCGCCGGGTGCAAAGGGGTTTTCCAGAACGGTCACCAGTTCCTCGGTTTCCAGATCGTAGACCACTGGCCGGCGATCCGGCAGGAACATGAATTCGCTGCCGCGGGGCATTTTACGCGTGGTGCGCGTCGTGAGCGGCGCCAGGGCGGGGCCGTCCATGCCCACCGCGGCAAACCCCTCCAGGTCGATGATCTCTCCGTCGACAGTGGCCACGAGCGCGGTCAGATAGGTCTCGGGGGCCGGATGGCGATGGTGGCGGCGTTGTTGGCTCATGAAAAACGGTTTCCTCCAAGGAGTGTTGATGGATGGGTACTAGGTAGTTTAATCGCCCTTGATTCTCAATGGAAATCTTGGTGAAAAAAAAGTTCCTTAGTTTTTCGCCGGATCACCCACTCGTCGATCGAGTTGGCGTCCGATAAATGCCGCATGGTTGGAGGTGAAATAGGGCGGGTCGTTGTTGAGGATGGTCCGGATGGGCGCCGGTTTCTTGAACTCCCGGGCGAGAAATCGCCGCACCTGGTCCCGCTGCCAGCCGGCCGGATGCTGGAACTCCCGGTAGAGGGAAAGATCGCCCTCGTAAAAGGGGACCGTCTGGAGACTGGCGGCCTCGTCGCTGTAAGCGGGCAGATTGAAGACGGCCAGGTTGAGAAAGTCGATGGCCTCCGCGTGGTCCAGGGTGAATTCGAGGGTGCGGCGGGCCCGCTCCCGGGTCTCGGCCGGTGTGCCGAAGAGAAGATAAACATAGGTGGCAATACCAGCCTGGTGCAGATTCTTGAGCGCGGCGGAAATCGTGGCCACATCGACCCCCTTGGAGAGGGCGTCCAGAACGCGTTGATCGCCGGACTCTACCCCCAGTTTGAGCATGACGCAGCCCGAGGCCCTGAGCCCGGCCACAAAGGCCGGATCGGCAAGATGCGGGGTGATCCGCACAAAGCCGTACCAGGGCACCCCCGGCGGTTTGGCCATCAGGTCCGCCATCAATTTGGGCGACAGGGCATTGTCCAGAAAATGGATAAGGCGCGGTGTATACGGTGACGTCAGGGACTGCAGTTCCGTCACCACGGTCGACGAGGCCATGGGCCGGTAGGTGCTTTCTTCGAATTTCTCCGGACAGAAGGCACATTTGCGCCAGTAACAGCCGTGGGAGGTGCTGTAGGGCAGCACCCGCCCGGGTGCCAGATAACGGTCCCAATCCAGGGATGCAAAATCGTATCCCGGGCTGGAGGCCGCCTCTGCCGTTTCTCCGCCGCACATGGTCAGTAAAACGTCTTCCCCCGGACCGGAAACAAATGCATCCACCAGGCCCTGGAAGGGATTCTTGAACCCCGGAATGTGCATCCACGAGGTCACCAGCCCACCGCCGCAGATGATGCGGGCTTGGGGAGCATGTTTTCTGATGAACCCGATCATGGCAAAGGCGCTCAGGGCCTGACTCATGAAGTTGACGGACAGGCCGACAATGTCCGGCGCCCGCTCATCGAAGCGTGTCGCAAGCCGGGCCGAAAAGGACGGAAAGAACGGGTTGGCTTCGAAGGTTTCGGCGGCTTGCAGGAGATCGCGGCTGCGGACAGGCGACAATGCGGGCGACGCATAGTTGGCCAGCGACAGCGTGACGCTGGCCGCCCGGCCCGCCATCTGGAGCACCCGGTTGAGATCCATCACGGCCCGTTTGTAACGGTCCGGATTCCCATAGAGGGCGGGGGCACGCAGGGCCGCCCGGTTGGCCTCCCGATGCTTCAGGGCCCGGCGCGTCCAGGTGTCGTCGGCCGCAAGGGGCGCGTCCAGCAGGTCCAAAATCCCCTCCAAGCTGGCATCGACCACCCGGCAGTCGATCCCGCCGGCCCGCAAGACACCTGCCAGCCGGGCGATACCGGCCGGAGGCTCGCAGGGCTTGGCCACCGGAGGGTAAATGAGCAGAATGGATGGTCTGGTTGCCATCACGGCGTTCCGATCTCCTTGCCCGATGCCATCGAGATCGTTCGGCGGGCCTGGGCAAGACGGGACATCTCACCCATCAATACAGATCACCAACCCCTGCCCAGGAAAACCCCTTGTAGAAAATCCCTTTCGTTTTAGCGGACATTCTGTTGGCTGAGCAGAAGCGATCGCAGCTTATGGCCAATGAGTCGATTCGTGAAAAACTCACGCAATTGCTCCAGAGGATGACCATTACCCGAGTATATCTTCTTCGCCAAAAGGGTGTAATCCAGAAGATACTGTCCCAATCGATGTGACATCAGGTTCTTGCGGTAATGGCGGAATGAAAAATCATGCGCCCGAAACGCCTGGATCAATTCCCGGGCGGCAATCTCACCGTAAGACAAGGCCATGTGTATCCCGCCACCGAATGCGGGCTCAATGCCGGCCGCATCCCCCACTAAAATGACATTGGGAAGGGAAATCCGCGCTTCCGGCGATAACCATCGGATCGGGTGGCTCCTCCAGGGAACAGACTTGTCATCTGCATTGCGGCCATGTAGGGCCCGCTGGAATATTTTTTTCATGTTTGCCCGCGGCCTGCCCGGAGGGTATCTGAAATTGGCAATACCCCGATTCATATATGGAGATCCGTTTTCTAAATACGGGCATTGCCAAACATACCCCTGCAACCCTTCACGTATTGGGGAAAAATCAAGAGACAGTATTTGATGGGCAAACTCCGTATCGTAATGCGGATTCACGGGTGTTGAAACTTGAATTGTTGGTGCCAGACATGATGGTTGTGAGCGCATCATCGACCGGCGCACCATGCTAAGCGCCCCATCGGCACCCACAATGGCTTTTACGTGATATTCACCGCGATTTGTCTGGACTGTCAGCCCATTGCTGTTTTGTTTGGCTTCGAGGAATTGTTCACTCTCATGATGGGCCATTCCGCGCTTGACGGCAGATTTCAGGAGGGCCAGATCAAGATCCGCGCGCTGGACCATCCTGAAGGGATTGGGACTCTGATAAATCCAGCGATGATCTCTGAATCGAAATTCAACCTTTGGAACATACAGGGATGGGATGTTCAAATCGATATCCAGCTGTCGTAATACGTCTTCACACCAAGCTCCGAGCCCGCCACCGCACACTTTCGGGCGCGGGAAAACCGCCTTGTCGATCACCAAAACATGATCGGCCAATTCCGGTGCAACCTTTTTCAAGTGCAGCCAGGTTGAAATCCCGGCCGGACCGGCCCCGACAATCATGATATCGAAATGATCCATATGCTCCACCGAATCGTCTTTCCTCAAAACATCGGACCCTTCCCCCACGATAAATAAAAAAACGCCTGTTCCGTACCACAAAATTGATATCTTTTGTAATGACGATCCATGAACGGTCCTTGGGTTCCTTCGACGATACAAACTAGAATACCCGGTGGCGGACACTACATCTTGCCGAAAAACCAATTATGATTTAGATCATAGACGTTACCAACACCCCGCCTTTTCTTGGATCTAACCAATAGCAACGGGCGTGAGATCCTGTATGTATGATGTGATCCTGATTTCACCACACTACAATTACGGCCAGGACGGTCGCCCCATACCCGTGCAGGACGCAGCGGACTGCCAGGATCTGTCCATGACCATTCCCCTGGGCCTTATCCATGTGGCCCAGTATCTACATGATGGCGGTGTCAGGGTCCGCGTGGTGCATCTACCGCACGAAATCGATACGCTCCGCCGCATGGGCCTTCCCCTGGCACGGCTAAAAAATCCCGTTGAAGCCATATTGTCCAGATATCCGGCCCGCATCTGCGGCATCCAGGCGCATTTTTATCTTTATTGCGGCGG
>JASFFM010000170.1:0-8629 GCA_050124295.1 Desulfobacterales bacterium
ATGACCGCAGGCCGTGTTTGGGGGAAAATGGGGATCTACCATCCAGCGATCGGTCTGTGGGCACCGAACATTGTTTTTGCGGTAGGGGGAATCGTGATGTTGGTTCGGGCGGCCAACGAAAGACCCACCTATCTGGTCCAGATTGTGCGGTCGATGGGGAAGATGATCTGGCGCCAAGTTTTCGGTCGGCTGCGCCGATTTATTCGCTGACCGCCAATGCCACGCAGATTCGCGAGGGGAGATGGGCTAAACGATGACCGTCCTGGATCGTTATATCACCCGCCAGACGGCCCGGTATTTTGGGGCGATCCTGGGGCTTGTAACGCTCATCTACATGATTGCTGATTTTTTTGAGAAAGTCGACGATCTGATCGAATCCGGTCTGCCTTTCTTCAAAGCCGCGCTGTATTTTTTATCCCGTATTCCCGTCGAACATCTGATTCCTGCCAGCACCCTCTTGTCCGTGATGCTGGTATTCGGTTTGATGAACAAATATAATGAAATCATCGCCCTTAAAACGGGTGGGGTCAGCATTTATCGCCTGCTCAAAGCACCGCTGGTGTTGGGCATCCTCTTGAGTTTAATCCTGATCATGTTTTCTGAAATTTTGCTGCCGATCGTCCGCTCCCACGCCAGCCGCATCTGGCTGGAGGAGGTCAAAAAGTTCTGGGTCGACCAACAGCAGCGCGATATCTGGTTGAGAGGCAAGCACTCTATTTATCATATTCAATTCTTTGATACCGAACGCATGCAGGCCTCCGATGTGACCCTCAATTTTTTCGACGGGGATTTCAGACTCACCCGCCGCATCGACGCCCGTCAGGCAGAATACAAACAAGGGCAGTGGGTGTTCAAGGATGTTTTACGCCAGGTGCGCCAAGCCAAGGATGGATCCGTCAGGGTGGATCATCTCGATCAGTTGCGGTTGACGCTGGATTTTGAACCCTTGGATCTGAAACGAGTGATCAAAGCATCCGATGAAATGAGCCTGCTGGAGTTGGCGGCCTACATTGAAAACGCGACCTCGGAAGGGTACGACACCACAACTTATCGGGTCGATTTCCATGCCAAAATCGCCTATCCGCTGATATGCCTCATTCTGGTGGTGATTGGCGTGACCGTGGCCGGAAGGGGACGACGAGGCGAGAGCCTTGCCGTCGTGGTGGTCATCGGCATCGGTCTGGCGTTCTTTTTCTGGGTTCTGCGTGGCTTCAGCTTGTCGCTGGGTTATGCTGGTATGCTACCGCCCGTGTTGGCTGCCTGGCTGCCGAATGTAATTTATTGCCTGGCGGCCGGTTTTTTACTGCTGAGAGCCGAGTGAGCGAATACTGCCATGCCGAGAAAAGATTCACCAGGCTTGCGCCACTGGGTGTCATCCATTGAAGCGGTGATGTCCGATGACATCGCCGCCAACCGCATCCTGGCGGCATTGCTGGAAGGCATCGCCGGGTTTTACGGCACCGCGGTTCGAATGCGCGTGGCAATGTTTCGTCACCGGCGGGGGATGTCCCATCGATTGCCCTGCAAGGTGGTTTCGGTGGGCAACATCGTTCTCGGCGGCACGGGTAAAACCCCCATGAGCATCTACACGGCCCGCTTGATCCGTCGGGCCGGTTACCGTGTGGTCGTCCTCAGTCGCGGTTACAAAGGAGGCGCCGAGAGGAAGGGTGGGGTGGTAAGCGATGGGCAGGCCCTTCAAATGACACCCTCGGTCGCCGGCGATGAACCTTATTTGATGGCCAGGCGACTGTTGCCTTTCGGCATCCCGGTGATGGTTGGTAGGGATCGTGTTCGATCCGGCGGGCTGGCGGTGCGACAATTTGGGGCTGAGGTCATCGTTCTCGATGACGGGTTTCAACATCTGCGCCTGCAACGGGATCTCGATATCGTTCTGCTGGATGCACTGAAACCCTTTGGCAATGGCCATCTATTCCCCCGTGGAACGTTAAGAGAGCCCCTCTCGTCCTTGGCCCGGGCGGATACCTGTCTGTTGACCCGCTGTCCACGGGCGATAATCGAAAAAGGGGTTGGGCACAAGTTTACAAACGATCATGGGGTGGGCGCCGACCACCTGGAACGCCCCCTGTTCGCGGCCGCCCACACCCCATTCATTGCGGAATGTCTAACGGCCGCCAACCCTGAATCCGGATCGACCGGGTGCCGGATGAAGGCGGCGCCCGCCCGCCCCGTTTATGCTTTTTCAGGCCTTGCCCGCAACGACACCTTCCAGACCACCCTGCATGAGATGGGTTTTAACCTCAGAGGAAGCGAATGCTTCGGTGACCATCACCGCTATACCCGCAAGGATCTGCATTCAATTGCGCGCCGGGCCGATCGTTTGGGGGCCCGATGGATGGTGACTACCGAGAAGGATCGCGTCAAGATTGATGGTGCCTGGATCGGGAAGATCCCCCTTCTGGTCATCGGGGTGCGCATGGATTTAGGGCCCCAAGCCTCCGCCTTCGAACGGTTTGTGACCGGCAGGCTCAATCCGCCGTACCGGCGTATCCTCTAGCGGTCGCCTCTGCCGGCGTGGCCTTCAGCAGCCCGTGGGCTTGCAATCTGGCCGGGTATTGGGTAGAGACACCACGTTAGATAACCACCGCCAGGCCATCCTAAACCGGCCATCCATCCGAAACGGTGGACTCTCGCCAGGGGGCGCCGGTGGACGACGGAATGTGTGGGGCCCTGACAGGCACCACGGCCAAGTCGTGACCCTGATGCCATGCGGGTGCGACGGGGGAGGGCAGCTATGATTGTATTGGGACTATCCGGATCGCTCACCCATGATCCTTCAGCGGCGCTCTTTGTTGACGGCCAACTCGTGGCCGCGGCCGAAGAGGAACGCTTCCTGCGTGACAAGCATGCCAAACGTCAATGGCCCGAGCATTCTGCGCGCTACTGTCTCGAGGCCGCCGGCGTTGGCCCCAAGGATATCGACGCGGTGGCCTTTCCGTTCGCCGCCTTCGGTTTTACCTATCCCGGGCGCTGGCATTTCGCCAAGCGTTACTGGTATGCCCCCGAGCGGGCCTTCAAGGCCCTATTCAACGGCAACCGCCATTTCCGACGCAATCGCAGGGCGATTTTGAATCTGATGGGGCGGCTGGCGATCGATCCGCAACGCTCACCGTTTGTGCCCGTCGCCCATCACCTCACCCATGCCAGCAGCGCTTATCACCTCAGCGGTTTTGACGGGAAGGTGGCGATTCTGGGCATTGACGGCAAGGGGGAGTACGCCACCACCTTTTTTGGTTACGGCGAAAACGGTCGCATTCACTGCATCAAAGAGTTTTTCGATCCCGATTCGTTAGGGGGGGTCTATGGCGCGATAACCCAGTATTTGGGGTTTGAAATGCTGGATGGCGAATTCAAGGTCATGGGAATGGCGCCCTACGGTGACCCGGCCAAGCACGATTTCTCGCCCTTGATTCAACACGATGGCCGCTCCTTCAAGGTCGACACGACCCTTGTCAATACAGTGGGCCTGCGGCGCTACAAACGGGACGGACTGGGATTTTATTTTAGTCCCAAACTGGTGGACTGGCTGGGTCCCAAGCGGGAAGGGGATGAGATTGACGATCCCTATGTCGATTATGCCGCCAGCATGCAGAAGTTGCTCGAAGAGGTTTCCCTGCAATTGGTCGAGACCTACCTCGGCGATATCCTGCGCGAGACCGGCAAACTATGTTTTGCCGGCGGGGTGGCCTTGAACGTCAAATTGAACCAGCGTCTCATCGACCTGCCGCATGTGCACGAGCTGTTTGTCCAGCCGGCGGCCAGCGACGCCGGGACTGCGGTGGGAGCGGCCTCGTATGTGGCCCATGAAATGGGGGATACGATCTGCAAACAGGAACATGTCTACCTGGGGCCCTCCTTTACAACGGAAGACTGCCGTCGGGCATGCGAAGGCCATCCGCAAAAACCATCCTTCGAGCAGGTTGGCAACGCCCCCCAGGCGGCCGCCGACCTGCTCGCCGAAGGGCACCCGGTGGCCTGGTTCCAGGGGCGTATGGAGTTCGGCCCGCGGGCCCTGGGCAATCGAAGCATTCTGGGGGACCCCAGCCGTCCCGGAATTGCCGATCGCATCAATCAACAGATCAAATATCGTGAGCGTTGGCGGCCTTTCTGCCCCAGCATTTTGGACCGGGCGGCCGAAGAGATTCTTCAGACATCCCACCCCGCGCCCTACATGACCTTTGCCTTCAGTGTGGCCGAGCACTGGAAGGCGCGCATTCCGGAAGTCGTGCACATGGACGGCACGGCGCGCGCCCAGGTGGTGACCCAGGCGACCAATCCAAGGTATTATGCCCTGATTGAAGCCTTGGAGAGACTTCGCGGAGTGCCGGTCGTCTTGAACACCTCGCTCAACCGGCGCGGCGAGCCCATCGTATGTACGCCGACCGATGCCCTGGACATGTTTTTCGGCTCGGATCTTCAGTTCCTTTTCCTGGAAGATTTGCTGGTGCGCAAGTCCTCGCGAGGCGCTGAGCGTCCCGGTTAGAAAAGCTGATCGAGCGCTAAAGCCTGCTCAAGCTTGTCCATAACCATGCCAGGCGTGATTTCGGCCATGCAGTTGGGTCCTGCATAGCGACACACCTTGCGATAACATCCCAGGCAAGCGCTGTCGGCCTGCACCACAAAACGGTCACAAAGAAAGGGCGCCACCCGGTCCGGGTTGGTGGGACCAAACAAGGCGACATAGGGTGTCCCTACGGCGGCGGATAAATGGCCTGGTCCGGAATCGGGCCCGACGCTGACCGCCGCCTTCTTGAGGATGACCGCGAGTTCCAGCAGGGAAGTCTTCCCCGTGAGATTCCACAGACGATCTGATCCCAGGGCCTGTTCAAGCTGACCGGCCGGCCTGGTTTGGGATCCATCCCCCACCAGAACAAGGTCATGCGTGCCCCGCTCCAAGATACGATGCAGCAATTCCCGATAGCCGTCATAGGTCCAATCTTTGGAAGCCCAGGACGATCCCATGACCACCACGATAAAGGCCCGAGGCAGTCGCGCGGCCAATGATTCGGGCCGGCAGCGGGTATTTAATGATGAAAATCCGAAATCGAGTTTTACGGGCCGGGTGCCGCCGAGATATTCGACGAATTTGAGGTAGTGGTCGATTTTGGGCCGTTTTTCGCTGAAATAGGGGATGTAATGGTTGTTGAACATCCAATTCAATTCTTTGGCGTTGCGCGGATGAACACCGATTCTTAGCGGCGCTCCGGAGAGAAGGGAGAAAAGGCCGCTTTTGAAATGGCGTTGCAGGTCCAGGGTTATGTCGAAGTGGCGTTTTTTCAGATCCCGGCGAAGATCATGGACCGCGGCGATTCCCCGGGGACGATCAAAGACAATGACCTCGTCAATCAAAGGGTGGTAGTGCGCCAGGGATTGCCAATTGGGTTCCACCAGCCATGTGATCGTCGTATCTGCCCAGTGTCGCTTGATTTCAGCTGGAAGGCAGAGGCCACGGACAAAGTCCCCCAATGAGCCCATTAAGACAATCAAAATCGTTCCATTTGTCGGAACGGGTCCTCGTGATTTGCTTGATGTCATATTTGCCCAACGTGATGCCGTCATGGGGGCACCTTCATTCAGACCAAGGTTTATCCGAATGCCCTGGGTTGGCCAGGCCAGGCGCACCGCTGGTGAAACTCAGGGTCCGATGGTCTTGGTTGTTATCACACCCGCCAACACCCGTGGCAGGCCATGTTTCGCGATCGCCCGCTGCCAGCGCTTAACGTACCGTGCCGTCAGCAAACGCCGATGATTGCAATAACGCGCTTTGTCGAAGTCAATAAGATGCGGGGTGCCGGTTTGATCGACCAGAACATTGCCCGGATGCAAATCCCGGTGCCAGATGCCATGGCGGATCAGGATCCGAATCTGTGCGGCGAGCTGCCCAAAAATCACCTCCCGCTGACCATCATCCTTCCGGCAGACGTGAATCAATGAACGATGACGGGGAATGGCCGCCATGACCAGCCAGCAGGGCCCAAAGAATCGTCCGCGGGATGCAAAGGCGATCGGCCGCGGGGCGGCAAGTCCGATTTGACGGACCGTTTTGAGCCAAAGATACTCCTTTTCACCCCGGGTCTGCCGCCAGTTGACATAGGTGCTGTGGTTCACATACCGCACCAGCCCTCCCCGGGCATAGTGTTTGACCGCAACCGAGCCGAGGTCTTGCAAATGGCCGATCGTCACCCCTTGCCGACCGGCGAGCACTTCCCCGGAGGACGATGGCGGGCGCTCGAAAACCTTCTGCAACTCTCGCAACTGGAGCGGACGGAGGCGTTGCTCGGCGCCCAGATGATACCCTCGGTAATCATGGCGTTGCAGGGAATTCATGGGGATGTCAAAACCTTATCGGCCGCCGCCAATATTTCTTCTGGCAACAGCGTTTCCATACAGGCCCGGGTTCCGGTGGGGCAGATCTTGCCCCCATGCCGGGCGCAGGGCTTGCAAGAAAGCCCCTTTTTTTCGACGACCACGGCCCTGGGGTTTTGCCAGGGACCGAAGCCGAAGGAAGGACAGGTGGCACAGAAGATGGCCACACAGGGAATACCGAAGGCCGAGGCCATGTGCAGGGCCATGCTGTCATTGCAGATCATAATCCGGGCCTGCCGAACGAGGGCCATGGCTTCGGCCACTGATGTCTTGCCGGCCAGATCGGATACCGCCAGCCCGTCGGCCACCCGTCGGTTGATAGGGCGGTCACCCGGACCGCCCAGCAGGGCGACCGCGTATCCCCGATTCACAAAATGGCCGGCCACGCGCCGATAGTGTCGCCAAGCCCACATTTTCGTCGGCCAGGCGCTGCCCGGCACCAGCAAGGCGATCGGTTTGCCCTGCTTCAAAAGGTGTCTGAGGTCCGATCCGAGGGCTGTCAGGGGCGGCGGATAAAGTCTGAGCCGGGTGTCGAAGGCGCTTGGCGGCGCTTCCCCGGTGAGCAGGGCAAGATTGCGTAACACGTCGTGGTCCGAGGCGCGTCGGATTGGCCGGGTGTGATAGACCAGAGGCAAGCGGGCGTTTTGAAAGCCGGTGCGATGGGGTATCTTGCTCATCAGCAGGATCAGGGCGGTGCGATAGGATCTCTGCAAAGCATAGGCCCGATCGAAGCGCAGCCCGCGCAGGTAACGTCCCATTCGCACCAAGCCACCGATTCCGGCGGCCTCACCCCGCTTGTCAAAGGCGATCACGCCTTCCAGCAAAGGATCGCGCTCCACGAGCCCGGTGCCGGCCGGAGTGGTCATCATCCATAGCCGCGCCGCAGGATAGAGTTGGTGAACGCCCGCAATGACCGGCGTCGACAGGATGGTGTCGCCCAAATAGCTCGTTTGAACAATCAGGATGCGCATTTATTCCCTGGCAGGTTCATGACACCCTGGTCAATGCATGATTGGGGCTTCGTGAACAGGTTGAGGGCCGGATAAAAACTGCTCGATGGCTGCCGTGGCAACCGAAGTACCGCCCCGACGGTCGGCCAAATAACATTCTAGAAGGTTGAGCACCTTCGCTTTGGGCGCTGTGTTCTCCAACAGTTCCAGAAGGGCGTCCGCGGCGCTTTGCCAGTCTTGGGCCACCCGGACAAGCCCTTTTTCAAAAAGGTCCCGGCCAACCCATTGAAAGGTGTGCCAGGAAGGGCCGATGACCGGGATGAGACCGCAGGTCAGCGGTTCTAAAAAATTCTGCCCCCCCAAGGGTGCCAGTGTGCCGCCGACGAAGGCACCAGCAGCAGCGCTGTAGGCATGCGCAAGCTCCCCGAAGGTATCCCATAAAATGATGGTTCCGGGTGTCGCCGCCCTTGTCATTCGGGACCGTAGCTGACCGTTGAGATCGGCCTTGGCGAGTCGCGCCTGCCACGCAGCGATACGATGCATATGCCGGGGAAAGAGGCCGATCAGAAGGTCCGGTCGGTGTGCCTTAAGACGGTGAACCATTCGCGTGATGGCATCTTCTTCTTCCCTCCGCACAGACCCCAGTACCAATAGGGGGCACCCGGGTGGAAGCAACGCGCGCACGGGGTTGGATTCGTCGCTCGTCCTGTCGGTTCGAATTCGATCGAACTTCATGTTGGGCATCACCGATACACGCCGGGACCCATATAGGCACGCAAAGCGCCGGGCGTCTTCCAGACTGACGGCCAGGACACGCTCGGGTGCCAGGGCATGCCAGAACCCCGGCCACAGTCGGTAGTGACGCAGGCTTTTAGCCTGCAGGCGGCCGTTGATGATCACGACCGGAATACCGGCCGTCTGCAGGGCATTGATCAGTCCGGGCCAGATTTCCGTTTCCAGAAGAACCATGATTCGGGGCCGGATGGATGCGACGGCCGATTTCATCAATGCCGGCCGATCAAATGGGAAATAAGACGACACGCAACGCCCGCGCGCTGTTTCGGCAGGCAGCCGTGCCCTGGCAGCATCGATAATGTCTTTGCCCTGGCGGGTATTGGCGGTCACTAGAATGTCATAAGCCCGGTGGGCTTCGAGGGAAGCGAGAAGCTGGCCGGCCAAATAGGCCTCGCCGGCTGAGGCCGCTTGGATCCAGATGTCGAAAGGGCCGGCCGGGAAGGGTTTTCCGAGACGTTGGCCCAGGCCCTCCCGGAGGCGGTGGTGGCGGCGGAGGAGCG
>JASFFM010000171.1:0-8595 GCA_050124295.1 Desulfobacterales bacterium
GTAGTATAGGATGAAGATCAACAACCCCATTCCCAGTCCCGCGGATCTTTTGGTGGTTTTGAGTTCGATTCCCAAAGGGATCGCCAGAATACCGAGGGCCAGACATGCGGCCGGAATGGAGAATTTTTCATGAAATATGATCAGGGCCTTATGGTAATCATTCGGCACGCCCCTTTTGGACTGAATATATTGGCGCAGCTCGGGGATGCTCATTTCGCGTTCATCTTTGATGGTGGTGAGGGCGTATCGCTCTACCGCGATCCGTAGATTGAGCCCCAAGTTAAAATCATAGGTCGCGAAATAAATCGCATTGGCCGATCGGTCCTCCCGCGAGACCTGATTGATCATTCCGTTGTACAGGCGCAGTCGTACGGTATGTCCCTGGGCATCTTTCAGCAATCGTCCTTCAGGGGCCACAATGGTACTGATGGCCTTGGGGTTGCGACGGTCTTCGATAAAGACATCCCTCATTTTTCTGTCCTGCGGATCCACTTCATTGACGTAAAGGGTAACGTCCTTGAAACGACTGTTGAAGGTCCGTGCTTTGATGCCAATATCGGTTTTGGAGGCCAGCATGTTAAGGGTCAGTTCTTTGATCGCGCGCCTGCCCTGGGGCATGCCATAGACGGTCATCAGCAGCGTCGCCAGAAAACCGGTCAGGGCAAAAATAGCAATCGGGGGCAACAATCGGTAGAGACTCACGCCGCCGGATTTAAGGGCGGTGATTTCATTGTCGCCCGACATCCGCATCAGGGTCAACAGGATCGCCAACATGACGCCCATGGGCAGCACAAATACGAGAAAATAGGGGATGGAATAAATTAGAATGAGACCGATGGTTCCCAGGCCGACGTTGAAATTAACAATCAATCTGGTGATCTGGAGCATCTTGGTCATCAAAAAGACCGCGATCAGAAAAAGAAGATTGATCAGCAGGGGCGGAATCAATCCGCTGAAAATATAGCGGTGGATAATCAGCATAACGATAACGCGATAAGACGCTCAGCCGATCGCCCGAACGGGTAGCCTATGAATGCCGGTGGGCATGCGTTTACCCCGGGGTCGTCGTAACGGTGGCGGCCGGATTGGATGAATTGCCAAATTGCATCTGGTACAATTTGCGATAGGCGCCATCCTGGGCCAGCAAGTCGGTGTGCGTGCCTTCTTCGACAATGCGCCCCTTGACCAGCACGACAATGCGATCCGCATGCGTGATCGTTGAAAGGCGATGGGCGATGACAAAGGTCGTGCGGCCTTTCATCAGGTTTTCAAGGGCTTTCTGCACCACTATCTCGGCCTCCGAATCCAAGGCGGAGGTCGCCTCGTCCAGAATCAAAATGGGGGCATCTTTAAGCAAGGCCCGGGCAATGCAGAGCCGCTGTTTTTCGCCACCCGAAAGACGGCTGCCCAATTCGCCGATCGAGGTGTCAAACCCCTCGGGGAAATTTTGTATAAAATCATATGCATATGCGTCACGGGCGGCCTGGATGATGGCCTCTTGGGAAGCGTTCAGGTTTCCGTAGGCGATATTGGTGCGAACGGTTTCATTGAATAAAATGGGCTCCTGGGTGACGATGGCAATCTGGCGCCTGAGGGAAGCAAGGTCGGCATCTCGGATATCGACACCATCAATTCGAATCACCCCGGAAGTGACATCGTAAAACCGCGGCACCAGATTCACCAGCGTCGTTTTACCACCGCCGCTCATCCCCACCAAAGCCACAACCTCGCCGGGATCGGCCTTGAAATTGACGTGGTCCAAAACGAAGGCGTCACCATTGTTTTCCTGGTCATAGCGGAAGCACACATCCTCAAAAACCACGCTGTGGGGTCCCAAGGGAATCGCGATGGGATCATCCTTTTCGACAATGTCAGAGTCGCGCTCGAGTATATCGTAAATGCGATCGGTTGCCGAGAGGCCAAGCTGGATCATGATGTTGAGTTTGCTCAGTTTGCGAATCGGCCGGTAGAGCATTACCGTAGCCGATATAAACGCAAAAAAGGTCCCGGGGGTCAGCGTATCGTGAAAAATGCGATACCCGCCGTAATAAATGCCAACCGCGACGCCGATGCCTCCGATCAATTCCATAACCGGGGAAGATAACTCATCGACCTTAACTTCTTTCATCTCAATTTTGTAAAGATCTTTCGTACGATCGTAGAAGCGTTGTTTCTCATAGGTTTCCATGCCAAAAGCCTTGATAATCTTGGCCCCGGAAAAGGTTTCGTGCAAAAAGCTGCTCAATTCAGCCATGGTTTCCTGGGCTCGGGTACCGATTTTA
This sequence comes from Desulfobacterales bacterium, assembly GCA_050124295.1. GTDB lineage: Bacteria > Desulfobacterota > Desulfobacteria > Desulfobacterales > UBA5852 > JABZFP01. Next base: position 2,283 of record JASFFM010000171.1, read on the forward strand.
CGGATGCGCCGCCCAAAATCATGGATCGGATAGAATGCCAGCGGCAGCACCAGAAAGGTGAACGAGGCCATCTTCCAATCCAGCATGAAGGTCGTCGTCATCAAGGCAGCGACTGAGCAGGCATCCCGCAGGGCCCCCGTCACGGCTGTGGACACCATGGCTCTGATGATGTTCACATCGTGAATGATGCGCGACATCAGCACACCCGTTTTTTCGCTGTGGAAAAAAGACAAGGGCAAATCATGGATATGGTCGTAGAGCCTGTCGCGAAACTCCCGAATGATCGACCGTCCCACACGGTTCATTAAATACCCCTGCAGATACATGGCCGCCCCCTTGATGAGATAGACGGCCATGATCACGACGGGGATCAACATTAACATGGCCTGATCGCGATTGATGATGATGTCGTCAACCGCCGGTTTCATGAGCCACGCCGTAGCCGCCTCGCCGGCGGCCACGATCATCATACAGATGCCCGCCAGTAGCAACGTCGGCCAGTACACCTTAATGATGGCCATCAGTTTGCGATGCCGGGGTTTAAGATCGAATTTGAGTTTAAACTTCATGGTAATCCCTTTGATCAGCAGAAGTGTCGTTGGTTTCGCGCGGCCCACTGGCAAGCAGAGCCCATCCAATCTTGGCTACCTTGTCAGAAGCACCGGCAGCCCCCAAGCGTCGGGATACCTCCGCCAAATCATCTTTCATCCGTTTCATTTTATCTGGATCACCCAGCAGGGTAAGCGTCTGCCGGGCGATTTGTTCGGGCGAGGCTTCGTGTTGAATTAATTCCGGCACGGCGCGTTTACCGGCAATCAGGTTCACCAGGCCGATGTGCGGCACTTTTATCAGGGCCTTGCCCACGCGGTAGCTCAAGGGCGAAACGCGATAAACAATGATCATCGGGGTAGCATGGATAGCGGCCTCAAGCGTACTGGTGCCGGAAGCCACGATGATGAGATCCACCTGCCCCAAGAGGTTCTCCGTAGGACCATTGAAGATCGTCACCGCGACATCGAATTCCTTCAAATAGCCATTGACCAGATCAGCGCAGACGCTCGGCGCCCGTGAAAGCAGAAAACGGACTTTTTTTCGTTGCCTGATCTTGCGGGCCGCCGCGAGCATTAGCGGCAATAGTTTGCGAACTTCACTATCGCGCGAACCCGGCATTAACCCCACGACCGAAAGACGGTCTGCGGCGCCCTTTACCGATCGCACCGGCCGGGCGGTATAACGGTCCATCAACGGATGGCCCACGAACGTCACCGGAACCGCGTGTTGCCGGTAAAAGGTCTCTTCAAAGGGCAAGATGACGGCCATGTGGTCCACAAGCCGCTTTATCTTTTGGACCCGTCCCCGCCGCCAGGCCCAAATCTGTGGGCTGATATAGTAGAGCACGGAAACACCGCGTTTTTTAGCGAAGGCCGCCAGATGCAGATTGAAATCGGGAAAATCGATCAGAATCAAAAGATCCGGCTTCTCAGCAACGATCAGGTGTTTGGCAATGCGCAGGCCACGCAGAATTTCGGTTAACTTGGCGAATACCTCCGTAATACCGACCACGGCCAGCTGTCGCGCGTCGACATCGATGCGCACGCCTGCTGAGCGCATGCGGTCCCCCCCGATGCCGAAAAGGGTCAAGTGGTCACCATGCGCGTAAAGGGCATCGGCCAGTTTGGCCCCGTGCATATCGCCGGAAGCCTCCCCCGCGACGATCATCATTTTCCGCTGCGCTGGCATGTTAGCGGTCACCAAAACGACGATTGGCTGCGTCTATCTGATCCATTACCTCCAGCGCAACGGCAAGCGCCTGGGACCCCATATGGCCTGTCACCACGGGTTCGCAACTGGCGCGCACGGCATCGGCAAAGGAGTGCAATTCCGCCTCCAGGGCATCACCACTGGGAAATGAGGACTGATGAATCTCCATTCCCGGTATCAGCGCATCAGGGGACCTATTGGTCTGTTGGATGTGGACGACTTCGCGTTTGGCAAAATCAACCGATATATACCCTTTTTTCTGAAATAAACGGATTTTACGCTGGTTTTTGATGGATATCCGGCTGGAGGTAATGTTGGCGACGCATCCGGTCTCAAATTCGATACGGGCGTTGGCAATATCGCAATGCTCCGATACCACGGCGGCTCCGGAAGCATGGATTTGCTTGATTTCCGCGGCGACAAAATGGAGGATGATGTCGATATCATGAATCATCAGGTCGAGAACGACACTGACATCCGTCGAACGCCCTTGATAAATGCTCAATCGATGCGCTTCGATAAACATGGGGTTGTGGATAAGCTTTTGGACGGCAACCACCGCCGGATTGAAGCGTTCAAGGTGTCCCACCTGCAGCACAAGGCGTCGGGATTCCGCCAGTCCGACCAACGCTTGGGCCTCCGGCAGGCTCGTTGTGATCGGCTTTTCAACCAGCACATGAATCCCGGCCTCCAACATGGCTTGACCGATGTCAAAATGGCGTGAGGTGGGGGTCACAATGCTGACCGCATCGACCTTGTCGATCAAATCCTTAAAGTCGGTGTAGGCGCGGGTGTGATGGCGTTCCGCGACTTCGGCCGCGCGATCGGCATTTATGTCCACAACACCGACGAGTTCCACAGCTTCCATGCGGGCGTATTTTTCAGCATGGTACTGGCCCAGATATCCGACACCGATGACGGCGACACGTAAATGGGGAGGGCAATCGAGGGTTGGCATTGGCCGTCACCTTTCCTTGACGCGAATTGATTGACCATTGCCAAAACCGGGGCAGCGATCGGCGATGGGTCTAATCAGTAAAGGTTCCCTTGCGCAGGATTTGGGCAGCATGCTGGAAAACCGAGATCATTAGCGATGCTGGCAACGCATCGGCCCTGGTGCGCCCTTCGGCCATCGCGTCCCCAGCATCGGCGCAAGCTTGCGCTACCGCGCAATAGGATTTCGTCATATCAACGGGTCATGCCCCGCTCGGAGGCTTTGATAAAGTCGAGGAAATAATCAACTTCCGGTATTTGGTCGACCTCGGCTAAAACCCGCTCAATGGCTTCGTTGAGGGTCAGACCGATGCGGAAAATCAATCGGTAAGTCTTCTTCAACATGGCGATGGCGTCGGCGGAAAAGCCGTGGCGTTTTAATCCCACACGATTCAAGCCGTGCAATTTAGCCCGGTCTCCGGCCGCAATCACGTACGGCGGAACATCTTTGACAACCGCCGATTTGCCGCCGACATAAGCGTATTTGCCGATTCGCACAAATTGATGCAGGGCCGTCAACCCGCCAATGGTAACATGGTCCTCGATCGTAATATGGCCGGCCAGAGTGGCGTTGTTGGCCAGGATGACGCCGCGGCCGGTTTTGCAGTCATGGGCGACATGTGTATAGGCCATCAATAGGTTTTCCTCACCAACCTCAGTCAAACCGCCCCCGAACCCGGTACCGCGATTGATGGTCGCAAACTCTCGAATGACGGTTTTGCGACCGATCTTGACGTAGGTCTCCTCACCGTCGAATTTAATCGCCTGGGGCAAGGCGCCAATCGAAGCAAATTGGAAAATATGACATTGCGGGCCAATTTCCACAAACGGATCGATCGTGACATGGGGCCCGATCACCGCGTGGGCGCCTATTTTGACCTGGTCGCCAACAATCGTGTAAGCGCCGATCTCAACATCGGAATCAATTTCAGCCTTGGGGCTGACAAGAGCTGTAGGATGAATCATTTTCGATCTCCAATCGATGCCATCAGCTCGGCCTCGGCCACCAGAGCCCCGTCTACCCGCGCCTGGCCCGTCGCTTTGACAGCTCTTGTTTTGAGCCTTTTCAGGAAAATCTCCATAACCAGCTGGTCCCCCGGGATCACCATTTTGCGGAACCGGGCGGCATCAACTCCCATGAAATAGACGAGGATATTGCGCTTCTCGGGAGGAAGCGATTCAAACGTGAGCACACCGGCCGACTGGGCCATGGCCTCCAAGATCAAAACGCCGGGCATGATTGGGTTTTCCGGGAAATGCCCTTGGAAATAAGGTTCATTGACGGTTACGTTCTTCAGGGTCACAATGCGATGACCCGGTTCCAGCGCCACCACACGATCCACCATGACGAAGGGATAGCGATGCGGCAAATATTTCAGGATGTCACGAATTTTCCATGCGCTTTCCATAGTAAGATCCCAGGGTATAGATTGCGATCTGGCCCCAACGGCATTCAGCGATCAGGCAGCCCACCAAATGGTCATCTGGTGCGGGCGGGATGGACACGCGATTTGCGATCACATATGGCCTTAGAGCCCGCCGAACAATGAACTGATGGGGTTTCATCTTTCCTTTTGCAAACGTTGCAAGCCTTTCTCCAGGGCGACAATTTTTTTCCTCAATTCCGGCAGGCGGGGGATGATTCGCTGCACGCGGAGCCAGGTTTTATGGGGCATTGTCGGCGAGCCCGAGATCATTTGGCCGGAAGGCACGTCGCTGGCGATACCGGACTGACCACCCACCATGACATGATCGCCGATATCCAGATGCCCGGCCACCCCGACCTGACCGGCCAGAACCACATGACGGCCGAGGGAGCTACTGCCGGAAATACCAACTTGGGCCACCAGAACGGTATTTTCACCAACCGTCACATTATGGGCGATGTGGACCAGATTATCGGTCTTAACCCCCTCCTTAAGGTGGGTTTTACCGAAAGTCCCGCGATCGATGCTGTTATTGGCACCGATTTCCACATCATCGTCGATTTGCACGACACCGGTGTGGGGAATTTTCTGATAGCGCTCGCCATCGGGGGCAAAGCCGAATCCGTCGCTGCCGATCACCGATCCGGCGTGAATGGTGACACGGTCTCCCAACCGGCATCTTGCCAATACCGTCACCTGGGGATAGAGACGCACATCGTCACCGATCGAAACATGGTCACCGATGACGACACCGGGGTAAATATTGGCCCGCTGCCCGATACGCACGTGATTGCCAATGACCGTCATCGGTCCAATGGCGGCGTCGCGACCACATTGCGTGCCGGCGCCCAGAATAACCGAGGGATGTATGCCGATCGGCAGTTGTTCGGCAGGGTGGTAGAGGGTCATGATGCGTGCAAAATCAGCGTAGGGATTGGAAGATTGCAGTAGATTATGACCTTCCTTTTCAAATCCGTCTGGAACGATGAACGCACCGGCGGCGCTGCTCGCGATCTGATTGAGATAGTTGGCCGACCGGGCCAGGGTGATTGCGTCGGGTCCCGCGTCTTCGAAGGGGGCGGCCTCCAAGATCAATTTCTGGGGGGTACCTTTGACCTGCCCTCCCACCAAGTCAGCCAATTCGATAAGCGTCTTCTTCATTCGGATTTTCTCCCCGTCCGTATCGGATGTAGCGGCCGGCCCCGATCCGGTGTCCATCGGCAACAGAGCACCATATGGATTGACAACCGCTATTGGCTTCCCTTGTTGGCGAGACGCTTGTTCAGTTCCTGAACCACTTTGTCGGTTAGATCAATGGACGGGTCAAAATAGAGCACCCCCACTTTGCTGACCACCATGGTAAAGCCTTCCTTTTTACCGATCTCCTGGGCAATCTCAAGCACCACCTTGCGCAACTGGTCGATCTCCTGGCGTTGCTTGCCAACGAACTCCGACCGATAACGGCCTTCCTTTTCCTGCAAATTGCGGGCTTTAACCCGAAATTCGATTTCTTTTTCCTCACGGGCTTCGCGGCTCATCACCATGGCTTCCCGCTCCAGTTTTTCTTGGAGACCTTTTAGGGTTTCCTTGTCTTTGGTGAGCTCCGCTTCCAGCCGCTCGCCCTCTTTCTTCAGGCCGGCTTCGATCTTCTGCCCGGGCTCCGATTTTCCGACGACCTCTTGAAAATCGATCACACCGACCTTGATATCGGCCGCCTGGCTATTGAAAGCAAGCCCCAAGATAGAAATAAAAACAATTATAACCAAAGCTGTCAATTGGCGCATAATAACCCCCATTTTTGATTTTTTTTACCGCTACGAACCATCAGGCGGGTGTCGAAGTGATTTTGCCGTCCCATCGAAGGCCCCCTGAATGTGTTGCCGTCTTCTTCAAAAATCTACTCCATTCCGAAAATTGCCGCCGCATTCTTATCAAGCGCTGCCTTGACCGCTTCGCAAGCTGCGGTTTAAGGACCCCTCCGGCAGGTCCGAATCAGGCGCGTCGGTTAAAAATTCGACCCCATCGTAAACTCCAGCTTGCCGCCCTCTGCATCGGTGCCGGCATCATCGATGACAAACCCATACTCCAGGCGTAACCCGCCGAATGGTGATTGCCAGCGCACCCCTCCCCCG
>JASFFM010000172.1:0-8591 GCA_050124295.1 Desulfobacterales bacterium
GGGCCAATGTGGCCGTTACGGCCGCCATCCATGCCATCGATCAGAACATGTATCAGATCTGGGTATCGGCCCTAGACCGTCGTCAAAAAAAGTATCTGCCCGGTGCCGAGACCGAGGCTTACGTTCTGATAGAACATCCTGAGCAGCGGCTGACGACCGACACCCATCAAAACCCATCGACGGGATCGGCTCCAATGGAGCGACCTGTCGGGCACCCCCGGCCATTGATTTCAATGTTCAATTTGATCACCGCCAGCGACCCAAAGGTGTGTGCAACCGTTACCCCCTGGCGGGCCGGGATCCGACGCCTGCAGAACGATGAGCGGCTTCTCACAGGCAGTTGTCTGGCCATTGAAATACGCCTTGCATTCCCCGCCCGTGTTTTTCTGATTGGTCAGGATGCCGCGGGGGAGCTCACGCGCCTGTTCCCCTCCCGGTGCCCGGATTTGCAAACCCTTGCGCCTGTTCTCGCGTCTGGGCGACGGTTTCAATTCCCACCGCTTTTTGGCTCCGGAAAGCGGGTCCTGGAACTCGAAGGGACACCCGGTGTGGAGCGCATTTATGCGATTGCGGTCACCTCCCCGGAGCTGGCGGACCGTTTCGGATATGAGTTCGACCAGCTCCAAGGGTTGTGTACACCCGGTCGCCGATTTCCGGAAAAAATCGCCTTCCGGGGCCGCTTACCGTCTGATGAACGCGTCGACCGATGGCACCAGTACCTGATACATTTCGCCAATCAGTATCCGGAAGAACTCGAGTGGCGTGAATTTCGCTTCCGGCATGAACGGTCTCTCTAAACCATGACCGGGAAAGCGTTGGTTGACCATGAAATTTGTCTGGCATGTTGCGACATTGATACCGTGCCTTTTCCTGCTGAGCTATGGCCAGGCCGCCCTCAGCGCCGTCAGGGACAATACGACGGATCTGGATGCGACTTGGAAACACTATCTGGCGGCGGATGCCCGTAAAAAACCCACAGCGCCGTTTCCGTTTGGGTCCTGTTTCCAATCAGCGGCCCGCAAGCATGATCTTCCCCTGACGCTTCTCCTGGCGGTCGCCCGTGGGGAATCCAACTTCAATCCCAATGCCAAATCAGATCGCGACTGCCATGGCCTGATGCAAATTCAATGGCCGGGGACCGCCAAGCATCTGGGCATCTATCGTCTTGCGGCCCTGTATCATCCCTGCACCAACGTCGACGCGGGCGCCAAATATCTCAGGGAACTGCTGGATCGCTACGACCAGAATCTGCATCTGGCGCTGGCAGCTTACAACTATGGGCCAAACCGTATCGACCGCTCTCAACGGTCCGGTGATATTCCCAAAGGCGCAAAGTGGTATAGCGGATATATTTACCACCATTTGAAGAAATTCCTGCAAGGCGGAACCGTCACGCCCGAAGCCGTCATCGCCGGCAAACGTCCGACCTACATACCGCCCAAGCATATCCCGATCATAAGCTTTTCCCAACCCTTTCATGCCTCCGGGTTTTACGATCACCTTCGAAAACAGGCCCCTGAACTGAATATTGAATGGTACCGCACAGGAATGCGCCATTATCAAGTGGTGCTGCTCTACTCGGATAAACAATCTTTGCGGGTTGGCAAAAACAAACTGAAGCGTTTGGGCGTGGCGCTGAAATGATTTGTAAACTTTTCCGCCGCGCTGAGCGTCTCTCTATATTAAGGCTTGGCATATGTTGAAATTCAGACCAGAGGCCGCGTGTTCAAATGAAGGCTGGTGTTTGCGGATGTTCTTTGGACGCGCGTGCCCCAGGCGTGGATGAAAGGGGCAAGGACACGATGGCCGCCATCATACCCCGATCAGGAGGAATGATTGCATTGGCCGTGTGGGTGGTGATCATGATCCCAGCCATGGCCACCCCTGCACACGGTGAGGATCGGGCCTTGCTGATCGGTGTCGGCCGCTATGAAAAATTGGATGAAACACTAAGCGGGGTCAGTCTGGATATCCAGATGATGACCGAATTTGCCCTGTTGTTGGGATTTAAAAAAAACGCCATCAAGGTACTGGAACATGAAGGCGCCTCAACCCGGCAGGTCTTCTCGGCCATTGACAATTGGCTCATCAAGGGTGTCGGTCCCCAAGACCGCGTGCTGTTTTATTTCAGCGGGCACGGCTCCCAGATTCCCGATGATGGCAAGGATGAAAACGATGCCTTCGATGAGGTGCTATTGCTGTACGATGCCGCCATTAAACAACAAGCGCGCCACCCGACCCTGACGGGTGTGCTGGTCGATGACGACTTTAACACCATGCTGGCGAGAATGACCAGCCGCAATATCCTCGTCATTTTAGATGCCTGCCACAGCGGAAGCGCCACACGAAGCTTGTGGCTGAATCCCCGCTCCTTTTCAGTCAATGAAGCTCAGGTGAAATACTTTTCCTATTCACCTTACATTGAGGCCGCCGGAGGTCGGGGTCGTTTCGACGTCATGGAAACCCATCACCCGGGAGCAGCTGACGATAACTATGTTGCCCTTACGGCCTGTCGCGATGATGAGAAAACCGTTGCCACGGCCCAGGGCAGTATTTTCACCTTGGGCTTGCGACAGGTGGTCCGATCGGCGGCCGCCGCCGGCGCCCATATTACCCCCAAAGAGTTAACGCGCCAGGCGACACAATTTATCCGCGAACAGATCCGCTCCGACAGCATCCGATTTCATCCCCAGATCGCCGGGAATTCAGACCTCCAGAAACGCCCCCTGCAGCTGGTTTCCTTGGGGGAAGACAGCGGTTTTGTCCGCCAGGAAATGGAAACGCTGGTCAAAAAAAGCACTGCAAGGGTCTGGATAAGTTTGAATAAAAGCTGTTTCGTCATTGGTGATGCATTGGAAATCTCCCTTTGGATTCCTGAAGCGGGATATCTGAACATTGTCAGCGTCGATGCCCATGACGAGGGCACGATTTTGTTTCCGAATCAATTTCATCCCAGCAGTCATGTGAATCGGGGCCGGATAACCATACCCGGCGCCCACACGAATTATGCCTTGATGGCGGATGGCATGGCTGGCCCCCGTCAGATCACGGCATTTTTGACCCGATCGCCCCTGAATACCTATGCAAACGGTTTCAGAACCCCAGCGGATGTCCTGGCCAGATTGTCGCCGAATTCGTCACGCGCACTGGTCTTGCGCCAGCAGCAGGAAGGGCTGGCAGCCGGCAGTATCAAAACCCATATACGGGAAGAGGGGCAATGCCGGTGAGCGCAAAACGATCAAACCCTGTTTGTCATGGACGGTTTCCCGGTTTGGAGAACTTTGGGCGGAGATTTCGCGTGCAACGCCTGCTCTTGATCGCTGTATTGGGGGTGGTTGCCGCCTGGTCCGGCCTTGCGCTGGCCATGGATTGCCGGCGTGGCGCAGACCATTATGCGCGGGCCAAAGCGGCGGGCGATCGACAAGCGTCTATTGAATGGCTGCAACGTTCCATAGCGGTGTGTCCGAATTTCAATGCCTGGTACATGTTGGGCCGGCTGTATTCCGAGAAAGGTCGTTTCGATCCGGCGATCCATGCCTTTGCACAGGCCCGCACCGTGGCTGGAAGCGCACAGTCCGAGGCCCTGGCGCTTGGACGCCAAGGTGAGGTTCTTTCCCAAGCCGGTCAAGGGCATCGGGCCTTGCGCGCCCTGGAAGTGGCCTATCAGTTTCACCCGCCTCCCGTACCGGACTGGCTTGCAGCAGCGCTCAGGAAAGCCCGCCTTCGGTCGCATCGGGAGATCATGGCCGCCGCCGAGATTGCATCATTCTTTGATCCAGGTGACGTTATCGGCAAGCACGGCCGATTCACAGTGCGTCCCGCGGTGAATCTGCCGGTGCATTTCGAATTTGATCGTGCGGATTTGAATGCGAGCGGAAGCCGGCAGGTTCTTGAGCTGGGACGCGCCTTATCGGGGGCTAACCTGCACCAGGCTTCTTTTCTACTGGTCGGCCACACCGATAAGCGCGGATCCCGGGCGTATAACCAGATTCTATCTGAGAAACGGGCCCACACCGTGAAAATGGCATTGGAGCGGCGCTTTCCAACCCTGATTGGAAAACTCAAGGCAACCGGACGCGGCGAAACGCATCTACTTTATGACGGGGATGATGAAACCGATCACATGTTGAACAGAAGAGTGAAGATCACCCTGATTTCCTATTCAAATTGATCGATACCCCCTCCTCTGGTGGCGGCTTGCGAGAATTTTTCCCGATCCGGGGGATGATCTGAAACAGTTTCTTCATTTTCTCTGACTTGCAGAGAAAACGAAGCAAAATAGGACTGTCCGCCGCCCTCCTAATCCGGCGGCTCGCCACGTTGATGTTCGGCGCAGGACAAAGGGGGGCCTGAAATGCCAACAGACTGCTCAAGCCCTCTCTATGGGCTAACTGAGACCCGCTGCTCTGCGGGCGGGGTGGGCCGCATTCGGATTCGGTCCCGGAGAAGCAATGACATTTGACCCACGCATAAAAGCAACCATCGGGGTCCTGGTCCTTTTAATGGGAGGCCTGGTCGCCCCGGCTGCGAATGCCGCCAACCATGCCCTTTTGATCGGTATCGGCCAGTACAAGATCAGGATCCTGGAAGGCCCCCCCCATGATGTGGCCGCCCTGATGACCGTGCTGGCCTCCCGGTATGATTTCAGCACCGACAACATTCGCACACTTGTCAATCAGGAAGCGTCCAAAGCCCGCATTCTTTCGGAAATCAAGCAGCTGACCCGTCGAACCCGACCAGGGGATCGCATATTCATTTACTTCAGTGGTCATGGGACCAGTCGGCGCGATGACCTGATGGCCCTGCCGCTGCCCCATGCCTCTGGAGCCCTGGTACCAGCGGATTTCAGCCCCGATCCCAACCAGTCAATAGAGGCAATGATGTCGCAACTGATCGTCGGCCGGCGTGATCTGCGTCCCATGCTTCAACAACTGGATCGAGATCGGCACGTCCTCCTGGTTTTTGATACCTGCTTTTCGGGCAACACCGTCCGCGCCGCGGGCGGTAAACGGACGCCGAATCCGGACCGCTATATGAAACTGGCTTCCAAGAGCGTCTTTGAAGAGGAGCATTCCATTGGAAGCTTTGAAGACAATTTAATCCAGGACGCGTCCTATCCGTATGCGAACATCTTTTATATTGCGGCCTCATCGGAAAATGAAATCGCCAAAGACATCCAAGAGGACTTGCTCTATCTCTACCCGACCATCGATGGAAAACCTCACGGAGCTTTGACAGACGCACTTTTAAGAGTACTCTCCGGCCAGGTGCCCGTTGACGCCAATAACGACGGTAGGTGGAGCCAGATGGAGATGTACACATCCATAAGGTCCCTGGTTCAAGAACGGTTCCAACAAACACCGCAGGCGCTGCCGAGGCAGGGCGAAAACGCCGCAGACTTGCACGCTAGGACCTTTTTCACACACGCGCGCGGTCGCCTGGCGAAAGATGGCGCTGCGCCGGCGAACGCCAAACCTAGGCTACGAGTTCAAATCACCAATGCGTTGCCCGTCCTAAAGGGCCATGTGTCCAGGATCGATGGTGTGCAGGTCGTCAACGCCGAGCCGGACCTCACGATCACCAAAGATGGCGATGCGGTGATTCTGGCGCGGCCCGACAAGGATCCCCTTTGCCGGTTTACATCCTTTGATGTTCACCAGGTAGTGGACCGCATCAGGCGACATCTGCGCATTCAATCATTGGTCAACCTCGTCTATCCGCGCCAGCGATTTAGGGTCGAACTCGAACTCAGCGGCGGGTCATACCCCAAAAACACGATTCGTGAAGATGAAACGTTTGGTTTTGAAATCCGTACGGACAAGCCGGCCTATCTGCTGCTGATCGATGTCGATCCGGCCGGCGCCGTACATGTCCTATATCCATCCCATATTTCTGAGCTGAAGCGCGTGGCGCCGGGCGAGAAACGACTTTTGGCCGAGGGGTTCCGCACCCACTGGCCTTACGGGACGGAGACCGTTAAATTGTTTGCGTTTGTCGATCGGCCCAAGATGATGGAGATGTTGGTCGGAAAAGAAGACATTCAACCCGAATCGGAATTATTCAATCATCTGGAACGGCTGGTCGGGGTCCGGGGAGCAAAATCGTCACGGGCCTCGGTGCGCCAGGATGTCGCGCAGGCCGCGCTCCAACTCACCAGTTACCCGCATGCCCCTGGTAAACGATGAGGCCTCACCGGGAGGCGTTGCGACGGGAATTTGGCATGGTACTGTTTTTGACCCTTTTCATGATCATCGCGATGATGGGGCCATCCATATCGCCGGCCGTTGGTTTGCAAAGCGGCTATTCATCGTCACACGCCCTGGTGGTCGGGATTGATCAATACGACCATTGGCCGAACCTTGAATATGCGACCCGGGATGCGGCCGCGATGGCCGCATTTCTGAGGCAAAAAAATTTCCAGGTGATTGTCCTTACCAATCAAAAGGCGACACAAGAAAACATTTGGCACCAATTGGAGACCTTGCGCCATAAGGTTGATGCCAACTCCAGGTTCATCTTCTTTTTTGCCGGCCACGGTCAGACCGAGGATCGACCCGGAGGAAGAGAGAGGGGGTATATCCTACCTTCCGATGCCGACGCCTATGACTGGGAGGGCACCATGCTGCCCATGGACCGTTTGAATCGCAAGATCAAAAGCTTCAAAGCCAAGCACATTCTGCTGGCGTTTGACTCCTGCTACTCGGGGCTGGGCCTGACCCGGGCGATCAAAAGGCATCCGCAACATGATTCCGCCTATATCCACAAGATGATGCAAACCCGAAGTATTCAGATTTTAACGGCCGGCAGCCGCTCAGAGCAGGCCGTGGAGTCCGAAGGCCACGGCTTGTTTACCGATCATCTGCTGGCGGCGCTAAACGGAGCGGCGGATATCAACGCCGATGGCCATATCACCGCGACCGAGATTTACGCCACCGTGCGGCCCAGCATCACGCAACAGTCCCTCAGCCGACAGACACCCCAGTTCGGTTACATTGAAGGCAACGGGGATATGATTTTCGATCATTCGCCGGCCGATAAGAACCGCGCCACAGTTCTGGTCGACACAAGGATCGACGGCATCGATGTGTGGGCCGGAAACCAGGCGATCGGGCGTCGATTAAAGACCGGCCGGCACCGGCTAACGGCTTGGGCCGGCCGCACCGCCATCATGGTCAAAAAAGGCGGGCAGACGCTGTATTTAAAAAAGGCTCACCTGCAGGCCGGCCGCCCTTTTGCGGTCAACATCGGGGGCACCGGGCCGGTTTCGAACCTGCCCGAGCCCTTCGCGGTGACAACCATCGCCAGTCGGAAGCTTGAAGATTATTCCAATGCAAAGGCGTATGATTTGGATGCCGATGGCCGGGAAGAATTTATCGTCGCCTCCGGCAGCGGTCTGTATGCGCTCAAGGCCGACGAATCGACCCTATGGACACGAAACTTTGCTTTTCCCATCACGGTCGATCTGGTTGATCACTGGGATTCAGGACCGGCTATCGGGGTCTCAGGGACAGATGGTGGCAACTTTCATCTATTGCTTTTGGACCGATACGGAGAAGACGTGTGGCATCACGTCCGCAAAATCGAGCATGATCACCTTGGACAACCCGATGGCGGTGGCCGAATCGCCGGACTGGCCGATATCGACTTCGACGGCCACAAGGAGATTATCACCATCGCGACGGCCGACCTGGCGCTGAAACCCCGCGGGATCATCGTCTATGATCGCCGCGCCCGGGAATTATGGCGCTACCTTATGGGGCCCAAACCCCAAAACCTCTTCATATGGGCCAACAAGGCAGGACGCCCCGATATCATTGTCGGTACCTACGGTTCCGCCGATGGCCACCGGGAGATCCGCAGCGGTACCGATGACCGGCAGTCCTTTCTCATCAGCATCGACAGTGACGGTAAAACCAACTGGGCCCGACCGATGGGCGCCTATTACACTGGCGTTCATGTAATTCCAGGTAGCTTAGAGCACGATGATCACCCGCATATATATGCATTTAAATTCGCGTCCTCCAAGCTGCGCGACGATGAAGGGGGGATCTACAAGATTTCCCGATCGGGAAGAATTCTCCAGGGTTTTGATACTGAAAACTCTATTCTGAGCGTTGCCGCATCGCCGTCCCCGTCGCCTCACCCGCGATATTTTTTTGCCACGGACAATCAGATGAACTTGTACCAATTCGATGAGCAGTTGAAATTGCTCCAAAAAACACAACTGAAAAACGCATCGCCGCACCAGGTATCACGGGTCGTTGGCGTCCACGACTATGACGGCGATGGCGAGAATGATGTGTTGGTATATGCCTATGAAAGTCTTTTCGGCAGCCAGGGCCCCATGGCAGCCCCGGGGGGCGCCGCCCGGGTTTTCCATTCCAATTTAGACCTTCAGATATATTCACAGGATCTATCCAGGTTGCTAAAAAGGGTGTCCTTGTTCGAAGGATGGGAAAAAATGGGCGGTTTTGCGGTCGTCGACCTCCATCGCGCCCGGGCGCGACCCTATCCTTTTATGGTTTTGAGCAATGAGATCATCGTCTACAATTATTAAAACGGTGGGCGTCGATGTAAACAAATTCTATCCG
>JASFFM010000173.1:0-8583 GCA_050124295.1 Desulfobacterales bacterium
GGACGGGGATAACGATTGACACCCCGCGGGGCGTGGGAAGGGAAATTTAGGGGGTCGCGCCAATGGTTGCGGTCTGCCGTAAGATGCGGGGGACGCCTGAAGATGTATGATGGGAGCTGCATGGGGCGACGGACGGGATGTTTACCCACCTACCGCCGCCGACGATCCGGGGGGCGATCGAGACGGCTTGCGCAAGGTGACATCGCCCCGCGTGGTTGGGGGCCATCCGCTCAACGGCCTTCAACCCCCGGAGAAGGCCCTCAGCCCTTCGCTGACACATCCTTTTGAATGGCCAGATAATGGCTGATTTTTCCCACCGCGTTGCGGATGGGCGCGATTTTCCACTCCATCATGAAGGGCGTGCCGTCCTTGCGATAGTTGGTGGCCCGGCCGTGAAAAAGCTGACCGGCCTTGATGTCCTCATCGAGGCGTTGGAGTACTTTCGGATCGGTATCGGGACCCTGTAAAACCGAAGGCGACTTCATCAGAAGTTCCTGGGGTCCATAACCGGTCATTTCACAAAAGGCCGGATTGACATACAGAATCGGGTAACCGGGGGATGCTTCCGTAATCATGATGCCGCTGAAGGAATGCTCCAGGGAGGAGTGCAGCATCACTTTCATGATTTCCAAGAAATTCTTGTCATGGTCAAAGATTTTGAAGAATTCAGCTGGTTTTTGCATGGGTTGCCCTTTCTTGGGTGCAGGTTGAACCGCGTCAACGAAACCATTGATGGAAGAAGCATAATCATGGAAAAGAGAGGGATCAAGACAGGCGGGAGGGGATTCATGGCGGCCGGACGATCCGCCAGGATGATCTTGGCCACGGTCGCCCTTTAGCGACCGCGACCCTATCCGAATGGCGTTTTCAGGCGCAATTGAGAATCATGCTGTCGTTGGGAATGAAGGTTTTATAGGGCAGTTTGGCATCTCTGGCCACATATCCGGGCACCGCGATGCCGGATTCGAACTGGGCGTAATTGACGAACGTGCGACCGTCGATGCGCACTTTCATCCCCGGCACTGCCCTTCTCAGGGGCACCACGGCGAAGGCATCGCCAAATTTCTGCTGGATATCGCCATAGCCCATTGCCTTGGCCTGTTCACCGATATTGACCTCCACATAAAATCGGGAGTCGTTCTGGATATCCTCCCGATAGCTGTTGCCAATGGTTTCAATCACGTCGTCCAAATGTCTGCGATTCATGGGTAACTCCTTATCGTGAGCCCTGTGGCGGGCGGTTTGGCCAATTTTTCAACTGTCGCGTGTTGACAGATGGCGATTGTTTTTAATCTTGAAAAATGATGCTGGTCCCCTTGGTTGTCAATTTCAACTGCCTCGCAGGAGGCCGGCACGGCGGTCCTCTGCTGGCCGAGGGGCATGAAGACCCGGATCCCCGGTGGCCGGTTGATGAGCGGTCACAATGGGCCTAAAAACCGGTTGGGGTTCCAATGGAAAGGAGTTCAAGCGATGGAAATTCATGTTCAATCTTCCCAAGGACTGATTGTGGAAGCATCCTTCGGTGGTTTCAAGGTGGCCACGGATCAACCCTTCGCCGATGGGGGATCCAACAGCGCCCCCTCACCCTTCGATTTGTTCCTGGCATCCCTGGCGACCTGTTCCGGGCATTACGTGGCCGCTTTCTGCCGGAAAAGAGACCTGCCCGTCGAAGACATTGTGCTCAAAATGACCAACGACTGGAATGATCGGACGCATCTGGCGGAGAACATCCACATGGAGGTCATCTTGCCGGCCGATTTCCCGGCCAAGTATCGGCGCGCCGTCACCCGGGCGGCCGGCATGTGCACGGTCAAGCGACATCTGGAAAACCCGCCCGCGTTTACCATCAGGGCCCGCAACGGCCACCTGGAATAACGGCCACCGGACGGACGGGCATGGTCGATAAATGCATTTTAGGGTCATGTTCCCGGGAGTTGCTTGCACGGCGGGCCGTCGCCGCTTGCAAGTCCGGCGGGACGAATTATCATTACCCTGGTAACGCTAAAAACAATCGCTTTCATACGGTTCTGCTAAAAGAGCCCCTTCAGGTATGCCTTAGCCAAACAGCGTATGTTCGTAAGGCTAAATGTCACGGACTACGCATGGTTAGAGGTATTCTATTTTCAGACCGTCGCGGGCATGCCAATGGATGATACGAGCATGAAAAGGTGGGCAACATTCTCGCAGGTCAGTCCATGACGAAACACGCTTTTCAGGCGCGCGCTGCGGCCCGGCATATGGTTTGGGTGGCATTAATGGTCGCCGCGCTAGGGGGGATGGTTTCCCTCGCCCAGGCGGCATGTGATCCCGAAACCGCCGACGGTCTGGCCGTCATCGAACGCGTCCAGTCCAGTTCCGGGGAGGGTCAGGGTTATCGCATGGCCTACTGTGTCGATGTGCCCCTGGAAGCCTATTGGCATTTCAAGACTGATTTCCACAACGAATTCCTGGTGGAAAACCCCCACATTGTCTCCCACCGTTTTCTCCACCAGCAGGGTAACGCGGTGGTTACCGAAAATCGTTATGCCGGGCATACCCAACACCTGTTCCGATGGCAAACCCATGTTCATCCCGAAGATCATCGCCTCGAATTCCATTTGTTGAACCCCGTCCAGGCCGGACAGGATTTCCACTATGGCACCATTCGATTAGAAGCCCGCGGACAACACACCATGGTCTACCAGGAAGCCTTCTTTCAGTTTCGCGGCGCCGCACTATGGGCCCGTTATCCCTGGCACGGCGGAATGCGGTCGTTTCTACAAGCCAATATCCAATGGGAACGACAGGCCGCTTTGGCCAGGACATCGCACTACGATTCCAAGTCACCCCAGAATCCCACCGATCGCCGCTTGCCGCGGGAAGTCTTTACCGGCAACCCCCGTTACCCCGACAAGTAGACCCGCGGGCTAAAAACCGTTTCAAGATGGGCGCCATAGCTTGGTTTCACGCTTCCGCGGCCCACGGCCGGCCGCCTGGAGGGCATCGGCGCATGAATCGCGAACGATTGAAAAAAATCTTCGGTGTCGGTCCCTTGGGGGCCTTGATCAGTCTCGTCTTGCTGGCCCTTACGGCCGGGATCGATCGTTACGCCGATGTGGGCGACATCGCCCCGCGCGCCGCTGCCCTCCGGTGGGTCGGCGGTTTTCTGGTGATCCTGGGCCTCGTCCTTCACGGATGGTCTTTCATGACCCTGCGGGCCTGGTGGGGGCGGGATCAGCTTTGCACCAAGGGCCCTTTCCGCTACCTGCGCCATCCCATGTACGCCGCCTGGATCAGCTTGATCGCCCCCGGCGTGGTGCTGATCGTCAACCGCTGGAGTTATGTGATCTGGCTGGTGGTGCTGCATATCCTCTGGCACCGCCTCGTCGCCCGGGAAGAAGATACTATGGGGCGTGTCTTCGGCGATACCTATCGCCGTTACGCTGGGCGAACCGGACGCTTTTGGCCGCGATTATTCGGCCGCTTCGCGGATTGAATCGTTCGCCGGCCGCCAGGCCATTGTAAAGGGGCAAACGTGGAAAACCTCATCTGGCTAACCGGTCATGAATGCCTGGTCGATGATATCGTGCGCGCCGACAATTGCACCCTGGTGGATGCGGCGGGCAACCGCTTCATCGACCTGGAGTCCGGTGTCTGGTGCACCCCCATCGGGCACAGTCATCCGCAAATCCAGCATATCATGGCCTCCCAGTCCGGTCGCATCGTCCATACCGGTTTTTGTTACGCCAGCCGGGAAGCCAATCAGGCCGCCCAAGACGTTCTGGAACTGAACGGGTTCCAAGGCGGAAGCTGCATTTTTCTGTGTTCGGGCAGCGAGGCGGTCGAATACGGGGTGCGTGTGGCCCAGTCCCTCCGTTCCGGTATGCTTTTGATGACCATGACGGATGCCTACTTTGGGGCTTAAGGGTCGGCCCACCGGCGAGACGCCGAGGCGTGGTTCGACTTCGACTGGAGCGTCTGTGCCGGTGGCACCGATCCGGAAGGCTGCGGCCCCGCCTGTCGCCACTGGGCGGCCATTCCCTTCGACAGGATCGGTGGGTTTCTTTTCGAGCCCGGCAGTTCCTCCGGTCTGGTCCGCTTCCCCCCGAAGGCACTGATCCGGAATATCGTTGCCGCGGTCAAGGCCCGGGATGGGTTGATCCTGATCAACGAGGTGACCACCGGCATCGGGCGCACGGGGAATGGTTCGGCTACCAGCACTACGGACTGCAACCGGACATCGTTGCCCTGGGCACGGGGATTGGCAACGGGTATCCGGTCAGCGTGACGGCCATGGGCCCCGATACCGCTAGCCGGCTGGCGAAGCATCCCGCCCTAGGCCCAGTCCCACATCAACGATCCCCTCGGTGCGCTGGTCGTTCAGACCGTTTTAAAGGTCATCCGGGAGGAAGGGCTGATCGCGCGCGGGCGGGGCATTGCCACCATGCTGAGCGGCGGGCTGGCGGCGATCAAAAGCCGCACCGACCAGATTGTCGACCTGCGCTCACGCGGGCTGATGACGGCGATTGAACTGCGGGATGATGACCGGGCTTCACGGACCACCCGCATTCATCGGGCGCTGGTCCGGCAAGGCTATATTCTGGCGCAGCGGCCAGGTCTCAACGTGCTGCGGATGGACCCCAGTCTCACCATCGAAGAGAAGGATATCGAAGGGTTTCTGGATGTCTTCGAAGGGCTGCTGCATCCAGTGTCCGGCGAGCCGGGGGCTGTCATGGCGACAGGCCAAGCTGACGGATCTTCACCCCGCTGGTCGTTCGCCTGGGATCACCGGTGATCGCCCCTGACGAAGGCCAGTCCCCGCAGGTTGAACGCCAGGGCGCTGAGAAAGATCAACCCGCCCCCCATCCAGAACCGTCCGGTCAGCACTTCTCCGAAGTATAACACGCCCAACAGGGTGGCAAAGATGACTTCGCTGGTCATGTAGAGCCCCCCTTCCCAGCTCTGGCAGTAGTGAAAGCCCTGGTTCATGAGCAGTTGTCCGGCCGTGGCAAAAACGATGACGGCGCCGACCATCAGCCATTCCCTCGATGATGACGGCCAGTGGGGGTTTACCAGGAAGGGGGCCAGGGCGACGGCCGCGCCGGCCAGGCAAAGGTAGAAGTAAATAATGACGGGCCCGTTGCTTTCCCGCAAGATCTTGATCATGGAAACCGTCAATCCGGCCAGGGCCCCGGCCAGCAGGGCCAGGGCCTGCCCCAGCCAGGCACCGGTCAGATCGACATCGAAGAGGACCCCGGCCCCGATGATGGCCATGGCGATGCAGGCGGCTTCGAACCAGGAAACACGGGACTTGAAAAGGATCGCTGAAAACAAAGCCGCAAAGGCCGGGAAAGAGAAGAAGATGACGGTGGCCGTGGAAAAGGGGATCAGGTGCAGGGCGGTGACGAAAGCGATGAAGGCCGTGCATCCCACGATGCCGCGCGTGATCATGAGCCACGGCCGGTTTGGGCGCAGCAGGCCCCTGCGCTGACCCGAGATCAGGGTGAGCAGCACCAGGCCGCCGACAAAGCGGAACATGGCCACATCCCAGACCCGGAACGCCGGTCCCAGGCCTTTGATCAGCATCCCCATGAGGGCGAAGACCAGGGCGGCCATCAGCATGAGGCCGGCGCCTTTTACCCAGTGGGCGATGCGTCGACGTCCCGGCGACACGGCGGGCGATCGCGCGGTCGTTTCAGTGAATGCCATTCTGTCCCTGCCATCATCGGGCAACGGTGCCATGCGCTTGGCTTCTCCATGCGGTTATCCCCCGGGCGGTGCCATGCCGATGCGTGTGACGCTCAGCGGCCCCCGCCAAGGCAGAGAACGCGGGAACGTCTTCGCTAGGCGGAACATGCCCGTATGCATTCGGCGATGTAGGCGATGTCCTTCGGCGTCAGGTGCTGGTTGCTGGGAATCTCCAGCAGGCCGGCGGGCAGGCTGGCGGCCACGGGCACGCTGGGCGCATCCGCACGAAACGGCGCCAGCCGGGTGCAGTCGGACATGTCATCGGCCATGGTATCCACGCGCTTTTTGAGCAGTGCTCCGCGCAGGGCCTTGCGCTGGGGCACTTTGATCCGGTAATAGAGCAGGGCGCGGCTTTTCCCGGTGGCATCGATGGGCAAATCGATCGCGGCAATGCCTTGCAGCAATGCATTGTAGCGCCGGGCATTGTCCTCCAGCTTGGCGTTGATCGCTTCGATGCGCCCCAGCTGATAGCAGCCCACGGCCGCCTGCAGGTTGGTAATGCGCGTGGGGTACTGGCTTTGGACATCGCTGCTGGAGACACTCTCCTGGCCGGGCTCGCTGTCGAAGGCCGCCAACCCCAGCATGGAGAGCAGGCGCATCATGGGATGGACCAGCAGCGAGAAGGTCAAGGGCAGGGTGGCGAAGTAGTTGGCCGAGGTCTTGAATATTTCCTTGCGCAGCCCCTTGCGGTGCGGGTCGCCGGGCGCCTGAATGATCCCCATCAGTTTTTGATGGATTCCATCGTCGCGGGTGGTGATCATGCCACCCCCGAAGCAGGGCATGTTCTTGGCCAGGGCGAAGGTGAACAACCCGATATCGCCGATGGCGCCCACCCGCCGGTCGCCGCAGCGGGTGCCCAGGGCATGCGCGCAGTCCTCCAGGACATATAAATCGTGTTTTTGGGCAATGGCCATCACCCGCTCCATGTCGCAGGGCTGGCCGTACATGTGGGTGGCTAAAATGGCCCGGGTGCGCGGGGTGATCTGGCCTTCGATCTGCGCGGGGTTCATGTTGCAGGAGCCGGGCAGCACATCCACGAACACGGGCTTTAAGCCGTAGGCATGGATCACCAGGGGCACGATATGGAAGGTGTAGGCCGGCATGATGATCTCATCGCCGGCGGCCAGTTCCAGGGCCTGCAGGGCCATGTAGAGGGCCGCCCGGCCGGAGGTGACCCCGACGGCATGGGGGACACCGATATAGTCCCCAAAATCGTCCTCGAACTGCTGGACCTCGGGCCCCTGCAAAACCGCCCCCCGGCGATAGGCGCCGAGCAGGGCCGCATAACATCCGGCCGAGAGATTGACACTGTGTCGCGGATAGGCTTTCCACATAATGGGCTTCCTTCGGATGGGTTGGCGATGGTTGAAGCCTTCCCGCCCGGGGGCGGGAACACGCGCGCCGCCAGCGGGCCAGGCGGTGATCGGCGGTCATAACCCCCCCATGCCCCGGCGCGGCCCCTGGCCCCCGTTTGATTTTGAGCTCAGTCCGTCACCCCGGGTGGTCAACCAAGCAAGGCTTGACCGGTCCGGCGGGAGACGGAGGGAATTAAAACATCATCGTCCAAACCGCATGTTGGGGCCGTCATCCGGGGGGCTGCCGGATACCGCCCGTGCGGCAGGTGAAAAATCAATCCTGCTTAAAAACGGAAAAGAACTTAGGCCGCCCACCGGCTTTCTCGATGGCCGCCGCCTCATGCCAGGAGCGCATGCCCAGGCGGCGCCGCATGGTCCATACCACAACTCCCAGGGCAATGTGAAGCCAGTAGTCGATAAACCGGTTGAGGACGGTGATGGAGCCCGCCACCGGGGAGGTCAGACCCACCAGGCGCAGGCAGTTGAAAAGGGTCACTTCCACAAACCCGGCCCCCGAGGGGGTAAAGGGAAACGCCGACGCCAAAAGGGGCACCATGGTCAGAAAAACCACCTCGCTGACATTGAGGGACTGGCCGAAGCCGATCACCAGAAAGTAAATCCAAAGTGTTTCCAGCGTCCAGATGACGGCGGTCAGGCCTAAAATGGCCGGGAATTCCCTGGCCTTGGGCCACATGCCGGTGTTAAAGGCCTGGATCATGGGCTTGATCTTATCCGGTATCCAGCGCGGGAGGGATCGATTCAGAATCAAGAAGGTTAATAAAGTGGCCGTGGCCGCAAAGGCAATGATGCCGCCGCCGATCAAGGCCCATCGCACCGAGTAAGGCAGCTTTCCGGACAACATGGCAAAAGACGCCAGAATTGCCAGCGCCAGGATGAGCCAGGCATCGAGCATGCGTAGAAAAACGATCGATCCAATGGCCGCCGAACGCCGTATCTCGAAATTGATGCGGGCCAGATGAGCGGCATAGAGGTCGCCCAGTTTACCGGGAACGAGGTTGTCGACGAAATTATAAAAAAAGACCACGACACCGAACAGGCCGCTCCGGCCGCAGATGGGCAGATGGATCAGCCCCCGCCGCCAACGCAGGCCACGCACCGGATATGTCAGGTAATGAGCGGCCATACCCAGAAGAATGTACCCTTTATGGGAGGCCACAAACTCGCGCCAGACAGCGTTCCAATCCACATAGGTCGCCAGCACACCGATAAATATCAGCGTTCCCGCCCCACTCACAATCGTGTGCCAACCCCACAGCTGGGGCGGTTTTTCAACCAGATCGGGTGCCTGCTGGGCGGCAGGGTCACAGGCGCGCTTGGTGTTTGGCTGATCTTCCATCCGCTTCCCATGGTGAGCGGTTGATTGGCGTATCCGACCCGCTAAAAAAGGCTTGGCGCGGGCCTGCCCAAGATTCCGGAAACAGCGCTTTCAATCGGGAACGGGCACCCACAGCCCGCCTGGTTGGGGAGGGCGGCGGGGCCG
>JASFFM010000174.1:0-8571 GCA_050124295.1 Desulfobacterales bacterium
GTCCTTCATTTTGGACACGAAGTGAAAACGAATCGCATCACGCACTTTTGCGGGCACGTCGATCAAGTCCTTTTCGTTGGCGGCCGGAAGAATCAGGGTTCGGATGCCGGCCCGGTGGGCGCCGAGGACTTTCTCTTTGATGCCGCCCACAGGCAGCACTTGGCCACGCAGGGTGATCTCCCCGGTCATGGCCAGATTCTTTTTGATGCGCTGGTTGGTCAACAGGGACACCAGCGCGGTCAGCATGGTGACGCCCGCGGAAGGCCCGTCTTTGGGAATCGCCCCGGCCGGCACGTGGATATGAATATCATGGCGGCTGAAGAAATCCTCCTCGACCTTGAGCATCTTGGCGTGGGAGCGGATGAAGCTCAGGGCGGCGGTGGCCGATTCCTTCATCACATCCCCCAGCTGTCCCGTCAAGGTAAGGCCTTTCTGGCCCTTCATGGCAGTGGCTTCGATAAAAAGAATCTCCCCGCCGGTCGGGGTCCAGGCCAGTCCCATGGCAACCCCCGGGGTGGCCTGGCGGGCCTTGGTTTCGGGGATGAGCTTGACCGGGCCAAGGTACTCGGCCACATCGTCCACAGCCACGTTCACGGCATCGGTATCACCCTGGGCAATCTTGGCGGCCGCCCCCCGGCAGATGGCGGCAATCTCGCGCTCCAGGTTGCGCAGCCCGGCCTCGCGTGTGTAACCGCTGATGATCCGTTTAATCGTGCCGGCGGTGATCTTGATCTGGCGGGCACTGAGTCCGTGGGCCTTACGCTGCCGTGGAATCAGGTAGCGTCTGGCGATTTTGACTTTCTCCTCCAGGGTATAGCCCACCATCTCCAGGACCTCCATGCGGTCGCGGAGCGGCGGCGGTATCGTGTCGAGCACATTGGCCGTGGTGATGAACATGACCCGCGACAGGTCGAAGGGCACGTCCAGGTAATGGTCGGAAAAAGAAAAGTTCTGCTCGGGATCGAGTACTTCCAACAGGGCCGAGGATGGATCACCCCGGAAATCACTGCCGACCTTGTCGATTTCATCCAGCATGAACACGGGATTGTTCGAGCCGCAACGGCGCACGGCCTGGATGATACGTCCGGGCATGGCCCCCACGTAGGTCCGCCGGTGGCCGCGGATCTCGGCCTCGTCGCGCACGCCCCCTAAGGAGATGCGCCAGAAATTGCGCCCCATGGCCCGGGCCACCGAACGGCCCAGCGAGGTTTTCCCGGTCCCCGGCGGTCCTACGAAACAAAGAATCGGACCTTTGGTTTCCGGATTCAGCTTGCGCACGGCCAGATGTTCGACGATGCGCCGTTTGGCCTTTTCCAGGCCGAAGTGATCGGCATCCAGGATCTCGCGGGCGGCCTTGATGTCCAGGTTGTCTTCGGTGCTTTCGTGCCAGGGCAGGGAGGTCACCCAGTCCAGATAGGTCGTGGCCACGGAGTATTCGGCCGAGGAGGGGTGCATCTTGGCCAGGCGATCCAGCTCCCGGGTCGCTTCTTTGCGGGCCTCTTCGGGCAGATTGCCCTCATGAATCTTGGTACGGTACTCTTCCAGTTCGACATTGGAATCATCGGTCTCGCCCAGCTCTTCCCGGATGGCCTTGAGTTGCTGGCGCAGGTAGTACTCCCGCTGGCCTTTTTCCATATCGCCCTTGACCTGGGACTGGATCTTGTTGCCCAGCTCGAGGATTTCGAGCTGCTCATTGACCAGGCGGGTGACCGCCCGCAGGCGTTTCTTTATCTCATCGATTTCCAGGATGGTCTGTTTTTTTTGGGCATCCACATTGAGGGTGGAGGCCACCATGTTGGCCAGGGTGCCCGCTTCATTGATGGATTTGGCCATCGTGGCCACTTCCGCGGGCATGGCGGGCGAAAGCTCCACGACGCGGTTGAAATTGTTGATCAGGTTCGTCATCAGGGCTTCGATTTCCTTGCCCTTGGCCCCCTCCTCCTTAATGTGCGCGACTTTGGCGATCAGGAAGGGCTTTTCCTGCTCGAAGGCCTGGACCTTGAAGCGTCCAATCCCCTGGACCAGCATCTGGGTTTGATTGTCCTGGGTCTTGGCCATCTTTAAGATCATGGCGCTGGTGCCGATTTGGGCCAGATTTTCGGCGGGCTCGAAGACCTTGCCCTCCCCCTTGGTCTCAGGGGCCGTTTCTTTTTCGGCGGGCGGGGTGGCCCCCTCCTCCGAGGCATCGGACTTGGCCACCAGCAGACCGATGATGCGATCCTTTTGCATGGCTTCATCCACCAGCTTGATGGAATCCCCCTGCATCACCACCAGCGGCAGAACCATTTTGGGGTAGAGGGCCGTTTCGTGCAACGGCAGTATCGGAAGACGCGTAGGAAGTTTATCGGCTGTAAATTCTTCCGGCGACCGTTGGTTTTTCATCGTTACCTCCCAGTGCGGTCATTCGATGGTTTGAAAACTATCTCGGTATCTAAGATCCGTTGCGGCCAAAGGATTATTCTTCGGCGATGGGAATTCGACGGGGTTTCGCGGGCAGGGCCTTGGCCAGACGCAACTGAAGAAAGCCGTTGGTGTAGGTGGCCGATACGACCTCGGGATCGATCGCCGTCGGCAGATAGATGACCCGTTCAAAATCGCCGTATTGGATTTCCGCCAAACGATAGGATGCCTCGGCCAGGCGGGGCAGCGGGGGCCGCCGGCCGCTGATTTTAACGGCCTTGTTGTTGATTTCGACATCCATGTCGTCTTTGTCCACCCCGGCAATTTCCGCGACGATATGAAATTCCTCAGGCGTTTCATAGACGTCCATCTGGGGGGTCCAGGGCTGGTCGCAGTCGGCAAACGTCGGGTTGGCCAAACGAAAAATGCTATCCAGGGTTCGCTCGAAACCCGATCCCAGCCTGCCCCAATCGTCGCCGAATCGAATTTTGATGTATTCCATGGCCGGCTCCCGGTTGATAAGATGGAAAGATTATTATAGATCTGTCAGCCAAACAGTGTCGCACAATTACCATTTCAAGCATTCTTTGTAAAGCGGGGATCCCTCCCCCCAGCGCTACCGCAACGCCCCAAAAGGTGGACATCGGCATGCCGTCATCGCGCGTGATTTTGCGGTCCCAGTACTTTATCTACTTTGGTATTCTAGGGCTGTATCTGCCCTACTTCAACCTCTATTGCTATCATCTGGGATTCAGCGGCACCCAGATCGGGCTGCTGTCGGGATTGCGTTCAGCCACCCTGGTCGTGTTCCCCTTCGTATGGGGCGCCTTGGCCGACCGCTTTCGCCGACGCAAATCGATTTACCTGCTCTGCAATGCCATGGCCTGCGTGATCTGGTCCGGCTATCTGGTCACCACCGATTTCCGTCTCATGCTGCTGATTGCCATCGTATATGGCATGTTTTACGCACCGTTGATCTCTTTCCTGGAGGCCTATGCCATGGACCTCCTGGGAGCGGATAAAAAGGCCTACGGCCGGGTGCGTGTCTGGGGTTCGCTGAGCTTCATCCTGGTGGTCACGGCACTGGGCCCTTTAATCGAGCGCTATGGTATCGGTCTGATCGTGCCCTTGATCCTGGCCGGCGGCCTGCTGCAAACCCTTTTTGCCCTCGCCCTGCCTGCTGCCCCCCCGGTTCCGGCATCCACCACGGCGGCGGCGTTTGCCCAGGTGAACTGGCCCAAAACGCTAATCTTTCTCAGCTGTGGTTTTCTGATGCTGGTCAGCCACGGCACCTATTACGGCTTCTTCTCCATTCATTTGGAAAATATCGGCCTGCCCCCCACCTATATCGGCATCTCCTGGGCGGTGGCCGTGCTGGCCGAAATCATCGTCATGATCAACTCCAATCGTCTCTTCGCGCGGGCCAGCTTGGAGACGGTTCTGCTGGCTTCCTTTTTTATCGCCGCCCTGCGCTGGCTGCTACTGGCAGTCTTTCAATCCCCCGTGGTCATTCTGGGCTCCCAGATATTACACGCCTTCTCCTATGGCACCTTTCACATGGCCAGCATTCTGTATATGGACCGCCTGACGCCCGGCCCGGCCAAGACACTGGGCCAGGCGGCCAACAATGCCATCACCTATGGGCTGGGCCTGATGATTGGTTTTATGGTCAACGGCGCCCTGTTCGATCACTTGGGCGCCCAGAAATTGTTTATCATCAGTGCCGTGCTGGCGCTGGCGGGCGGTCTTCTTTTCCGCTGGTACCAGCGCCACCTCCCGATCGAGGCGGGGAACCATCCCTGACGGCCAACCGCCCGTGGTTTATTCTGCGACCAACCGGGTTCCAGTGCGGGCGAAGCCTTCGAGCCGCCACGGCCGATCGGGGCTTGCCCACAGCGCATCGGGCCACCGGTCAGGGGGGGAAAGGTTTTTAATGGCCTCTGGGGCAATAGGGCTGCACAGATCGTTTCCAGAAAGGTTCGCAATGCGGCCTGCAACATCCGCGGAGGGAGGCGAACGGACCGCAGACCGCAGCAGAGAGGCCTGAAGCCCAACGCCGATAGCGGAGATGGTCTGGCCGCCGTTCGTGCTAATCGTTGCGGTTGGGCTTCACCAGATACCGCAACCAATGCCCCAAGGTGTTGCCCTGCAGCAACGCCTGATCCCAGACCCGGAATTCGCGTGAAAGTCGCCTGGGGTCGGCAAACCAGTCGCGACGGGTTTTGATGGGGCGATCCGGGTCGAGGGTTTTGACAACCCGGGCCGGGTTGCCGGCCGCCACGACGTTGGCGGGCACATCCTCCACGACGATCGCACCGGCGCCGACAATGCTGTTGTCGCCGATGGTAACCCCCTTGCAGACCACCGCCCCGTCCCCGAGCCAGACATTGTCGCCGATGCGCACCGGCGCTCCTCGCCCCGGGGCGCTGCGATCGTAAATGTCATGCCAGTCGGAATCGGTCAGGTAGACGCGATTGGCCATCATGACGCTGTGTCCGATGGTAATGCGGCTGGCCGAACTGATGCGCACGCCCGGGCAAATCAGGCTGCAGTCACCGATCCGGATCAGCCCCTCGCCTTCCCGGTCCGGCCAGACACACAGGCGCACCCGCGCATCGGCACATGCAATCACCGTGGCATAGCGGCCCAGTTCGATGGGCGCCCCGAAGAGCTCGACGTACCAGGGGCGCATGAAATGGTATCCCCGGCCCAGGGCATCGAACTGGGGACGCAGGAAACGCCGCACGTAAAAGGCTTGCCAGCGCAGAAACAGTTTTTTAACAGCGTAGGGGCGGTGATCGCGTCTCAATCCGGGCCATCCTTCCCACGAGGGGCCAGGCCGAACCGCCGGGGACAGGGTCGCGCCAATTTGCGGTGATGCGTCATGCCGGGCGGAAATCATCCCAGGCGGCATGGTTGAACATCTGACTGGCGGGGGTCAGGTGGTAGAGCGCATCCAGGGCCATGAGAGCGACGGCATTGGTCCAGGTGATTTTATCTTCCGGCCAGATGACCATGTCCGGGAACGTATAGCCGCACCAGAAGGTATCATCATTGAAGCGTTTCGTGCCGATCCAGCTGAAAACGATGCGGGCCAGTTCTTCATTGCCCATCGCCACCAGCGCCAGGACCAGTTCACAGGTCTCCGCGATCGTTACCCAGGGTTCATCGTAAACACAGCGCACCCCTTGCCCCTCGACAACGAACTTTTTCCAGTATTTGTCAACGCGCTTGCGGGCATCCTCGCCCGTGAGGGCACCGGTGAGAATGGGGTAGAACCAGTCCATGGAAAAACGGGACTTGGTCATATTGAACAGGTGACGTTTATGCCGCAGGGCGGATTCGAGGCGACGAAACGGGGGAACCCAGTCAGGCTGGTCATGTCCCAAAAGGGTCGCCAGGCGGAGCGCGCATTTTAGGCTCATGTAGACCGAGCTCGATCCGGTCAGCAGGGCCATCGAATCCACCCGCCCTTCGGGGCTGATGGCCCAGTGAATGGGGCCCTCGGCCGTCTGCAATCCCAGAGCAAAATCAATGGCCCGGCGAACGGTGGGCCACAGGGAGGCCACCAAAACCATATCCCCCGTGACGAGGTAGTAATGATACACCCCCACCGCGATGTAAGCCGACAGATTGGCGTCCCGGGTGCGATCTTCCGGGCGCCCCCCCTGATAGGAAGCATACCAGCTGCCGTCATCAAGCTGTGTCCGGCGCATCCAATCGTAGGCCCGACGTGCGGCGGCGTAATGACCGCCGATGGTCAACCCGATCGCGGATTCCACATGGTCCCAGGGATCGGTTTTCTGCCCGCGGCACCAGGGGATCTCACCGCTCTTGCGCTGGTTTTCGAGAATCAGCCCCGCCAGGGCTTCGATATCGACGGATAGGTCCTGCCGGACCCGGATAACCGATGATTGCATGTCGCGTCCATTTGACTTTTGGGTAATTCTTAAGAAGATGTTTCTTAATGGCAACGCCCCTTTTTTGCAAGTCCAAAGTTGGCCACACCACCGCACCAACTCGCATTCCCATTTGATATGATTGGGATTTTCATCTATAGTGATAAGGGATTGAAGTGATCGACAGCGCGAACCGCAAGTGATGCCGCCCTATCCACCGGTCCATCAGGACCAACGCCGGGGTCCGGTGCTACCGGCCATAGGAACGCGGGCCGCGCGGTCTTCTTCCCCCCGTCATTCCTCCGGCCACGGAGACAACGCGCATGGAAGATCTTGCCAAGCTGGAAGCCCAGGCCGAACACTACGCCAGCGACGGCGACATCCGGGCCGCCGTGAAATGTTTTTGCGATCTGGTCACCCACCACGCCAAGGCCAAAAATTTCCCCAAGGCGGAAGCCATGCGGGAGCGGCTGATGGCCGTGGATGACATGGCCCTCTCCGAAATCATCAAGACCGCCGAAATCATCGAAGCGGAAAAAAGCGAGGCCATCGACCAGGATCAGATCAATGCCTTTAGATCCCTTTACGACACCCTCACCGAGGAGGAGACCAACGCCCTTTATTTTGCGCAGCAACCGCTGACCCTGGAAGCCGGGGAAATACTTTACCGCCAGGGCGACATGAATACGCGCCTATTTTTTATCCATAGCGGCCTGCTGAAGCTTTTCTTCTCCCGCGAGGGCAAAGACAACCTTATCACGCTTCTTGAACCGGGCGATATCGCCGGGCAGGACTCTTTTTTTGCCACAACGACCTGCACGACATCCCTGGCCGTTCAGTCCCGCGCCGAACTTCAAGTGATCGAGCGCGATCACATCTCCGCCTGGAAGCAGAACCAGCCGGCCCTGGAAGCCAAGCTGACCAAATTTTGCGAAGCCCAGGATGTGGGCAAAATGGTCGCGAACAAGGGCCTTGAGCGGCGCCAGGCTCGGCGCATCAAGGTCGAGGGGCTGGTGGTGGCCCAGGTGATGGATACAAAGCAGCGCTTTTTGGGCAAACCTTTCCGCGGCGACATGAGCGACATCTCCAATACCGGCCTGTCCTTTTACATCAAGGCGACCGACAAATCAGCCCGCATGCTTTTAGGGCGCAGGTTGGATGTCAAATCCACCCTGGAAGTGGGTGGCAAACAGCAGCGTGTCGCACGAACCGGCCTCACCGTCGCCGTCACCCCGCTCTTTTTCGGCGATTATTCCATTCACATCAAGTTCGACCAGCCGCTGAAATCAAGTCGCTAAAATACCGATTCCGCCGTTCTTGCAGTTTCATGGATTCCCGGCCTTCACCCGTTTGGTTGGGACTGCGTTTTACATATAAACGTGAAAAACCTTGCCATCCGTCAGTCCTCTCCAGTGGGTGATCGTTAAACCGGCTATTTCAGGGGACGCACACCCCATCGGTTCGCATCTCTGTCAAGCGTGCCTATGGTCTTGATCAGGAGGCCCAAAAATCCAGCGCTGCTTACCGCAAGCGGTTCACGGCCCCAACGACCCCGGGGCGCCCGAAGCGTCCCCCTGCCGCGTTGGGCGTCGCATTCCAACGCCGTGCCGCTAAGGGCACGCAGGGCCATAATTTACTTACGATACAGGAAAGGGACATTGCCGATGAAGATCAGCGTACTCGGTCAGACCGAAACGCGTCTCCCCGCAATTGGGCTTGGCTGCATGGGGCTATCCGAATTCTATGGTCCGCCGACGGATCGAAAAATGGCCGTTAAGCTCCTGCATGCGGCCATTGATCTCGGTGTGCAGCATTTTGATACGGCCGAGCTCTATGGCCGGGGGGCGAATGAGACCCTACTGGGCGAAGCCTTTTGTGATCGTCGTGACAAGGTTTTCATCGCGACCAAGTTTGGACCGCTGCGAGATCCGGAGACCGGTGCCGCTCTTGGAATCGATGGCTCACGCGCCAATTGCCGACGTGCGGTGGAAGGCTCGCTTAAACGACTGCAAACCGACGTGATTGACCTCTATTATCTCCATCGGGTGGACCCTGCGACCCCGATCGAGGAAACGGTTGGGGCAATGGCCGAGCTGGTTTGGGAAGGTAAGGTTCGGGCGCTGGGTTTGTCCGAGGCGGCCGCCGACACTATTCGTCGAGCGGCCCGGGTTCACCCGATTTCGGCGGTGCAATCCGAGTACTCCATTTTCAGTCGCGATATTGAGGATTCGGTAATTCCGGCTTGTCTTGAAGTCGGGGCGACCCTTGTGGG
>JASFFM010000175.1:0-8563 GCA_050124295.1 Desulfobacterales bacterium
ACAACCCATTCCGATCGCCTTGCACCTGGATCACGGCAATTCTTTCGAGTTGTGTCAGGCCTGTATCGAAAGCGGCTTTTCGTCGGTCATGATCGACGGTTCGCATTTGCCGTTCGACGACAACATTGCCATCACCCGCCGGGTCGTGGATTTTGCCCATGACTTCGATGTGACCGTGGAGGGCGAGTTGGGGGTCCTGGCCGGCATCGAAGATGAAGTCGTAGCGGAAAGGTCCCATTTCACCCAACCCGAAGAAGTCGAGGCATTCGTGGGGCAAACCGGAGTGGACAGCCTGGCCATCTCCATCGGCACCTCCCACGGGGCGTTCAAATTCAAGGTCAAGCCAGGTGAAGCACCGCCGCCGCTGCGCTTCGATATTTTAGAAGAAATTGAAAAACGGGTGCCCGGATTTCCGATCGTGCTGCACGGCGCCTCATCCGTGATGCCCGAATATGTGGCCATGATCAACCGGTACGGTGGCCAGATGGATGATGCCGTGGGCATACCGGAGGACCAGTTGCGGCGGGCGACCCGGTCGGCCGTCTGCAAGATCAACATCGACAGTGACGGTCGCCTGGCCATGACGGCCGCCATCCGCAAAATCCTGGCCGAAAATCCGGGCGAGTTCGACCCCCGTAAATACCTCGGTCCGGCCCGGGAAGCCCTGGTGGCGATGGTGAAGTATAAAAACGAGAAGGTGTTAGGCAGTGCCAACAGAATTTAGAACCCAACTCAAAAAAGTTTTTTTCGTCCGATATCGGCGTTGAAGTCTCGTCTCCAATCTTCGGCATACGCAAGCATGCACCCCAAGGGCACTGCCTTCGGGGCGCCTACAGGGTTGATCCTGGGCTTCGCCGCATCTCGAACGAAAACCCTCATTTTAAGATCGATTATCGTGTCTCTCCATTAAAGGCTTTTTTTCCGGACTGCGTTCTCGCAAAGAATCACTGATCTCTGATAGCCCTCCAAAGAGCGCGTATTTAGTGGTCTTTAATGGTTTGGGGTTTATCCCCTTTGTCCCGCGCCGAGCATCGCTGATTCGGGCGGACAAAAGCGCGCGGACGGTTTGAGCGAAGTGCGTTTCCGCATGCTCCGGCCACATCGGCGACGCCCAGGAAAAAGAGGGCGCCACAAAAAGGCCCCCTTTCCCACACCTCCTTCAAAGGAAAATTGCTTCAATAACAGGGATCACGGAGAGCCATGAAAATCCTCACCACCCCCCACATGGAACGCTGCATCGGGTGTTACTCCTGCGCCCTGGCCTGTGCCCGGCTGGTGCACCGCAACCTGTCCTGGCTCACGGCCGGCATCCGCATCCAATCCTCCGGCGGACTATCCACCGGATTCCGCGCCGTCATCTGCCTGGCCTGCGATCCGGCGCCCTGTGCCGCGGCATGCCCCACCGGGGCCTATTCCCAACGCAAGGGTGGCGGCGTCCGGGTGAAAAAAACCCTCTGCATCCGCTGCGGTGAGTGCGCTGGTGCTTGTCCGGTGGATGCGGTTTACCTGGACGGCACCAGCGACCCGTTCGTTTGCCTTCACTGCGGCCGCTGCGTGCCCTATTGCCCCCATGACTGTCTGGAAATGAAAGCAGACCATGGCGGCCCGGCGGATGATGAAGACAAGGGGGTGGCGTCATGATACGCGATGAATTCCGGGTTTTGACCGTGGATCTATCTTCCGGCCGGGGTCGGATCTTATCGTTAGACGGACGGGATCAGGTTGCCGGCGGCAGTGGTCTGGCCGCGCTGCTTTTTGAAAAATTGGGGCTGCCGGGCAAGCCCTGGGACGACCCGGAGCAGCCCCTGATCTTTGCCATCGGTCCGTTGACCGGCTATTTCCCCCTCATGAGCAAAACCGTAGGCGCCTTCAAGTCGCCCTATCACGACCAGTATGCCGAGAGCCACGCCGGCGGTCGCTCGGCTTTGGCCCTGCGCTTTGCCGACCTGGATGCCCTGGTCATCACAGGGCGCGCGGCAACACCATCCTGCCTGGCGGTGGGCAACCACCATCTGGACATTCAGGATGTTCACTATCTCTGGGGAAAAAATGTCGATGCCACCGGCAAAATGCTGCGGCGCATGTACCCGGGTTCAGGACACCGCAGCATCCTGCGCATCGGCCCGGCCGGGGAGATCGGATCGGCCATGGCCGGCATCAATGTGGACACCTACCGCCATTTCGGTCGTCTGGGGGGGGGTGCCGTCATGGGTGCCAAAAACCTCAAAGGCATCGTGATCGAGGGCGATGCCGCCTTCAGTCTGCCGGAGGGCAAGGCCTACCGCGACTTGTTCGAAGACGTTTACGCCAAGATGACCGCCACCGATATGATGAGCAAATACCACAACCTGGGCACCGCCGCGAATCTGGAATCATTGAATGCGCTCGAATCCCTGCCCTGGCGAAACCTCCAGCAAACCAGTGATTCGGCCATCGCGGGGGTGACCGGAGATAAATTTGCCGACGACACCCTGCTGCGTAACGCCGCTTGCGCCGGCTGCCCGGTGGGCTGCATTCACCTGGGCTTCGTGCGGGAAAAATTCATGGAAGCCAATCAGTATCTCTACCGCCAGGTGGCCTACGACTACGAACCCATCTTTGCCGCGGGCACCATGTTGGGTATCACCGACGCTTTTGAGGTGTTGCGTATCATGGACGTGGTGGAAAAAATGGGGCTGGATGTCATGTCGGCCGGTGTGGCCCTGGCCTGGGCGACCGAGGCCACGGAGAAAGGACTCATTTCGGCTCAGGAATCGATCGTCCCCTTGCGCTTCGGGCATGCCCCATCTTTCAAGCAGGCGGTGGTTCACCTGGGCCGGGGGGCTAACGATTTTTACCGCCTCCTGAGTCAGGGCACCCTTGCCGCCGCCCAAGAATACGGTGGGCAAGACTTTGCCTGCGTACTGGGCCAGGAGATGGCCGGCTACGCCACCGGTGAAGTGTATTACGCCGCCCAGTCATTGGGTTTTCGTCACTCCCACCTTGATACTGGTGGTTATGCCTACGACCAAAAGCACGACGATAAGGACGTGGACAAGGCGGTTGCCTTTCTGGTGGCGGACGAACAGGAACGCGTCTTATTGACTTCCATGGTGGCCTGCCTGTTTGCCCGGGGTGTTTATAAACCGGAACTGCTGGCGGAATGCCTGTCGGTGCTGGGGTATTCTTCATTGGCGGACAACATGACGACCGTTGCCGGGAACATCCAGCAAAAACGCTGGCAGATTCGTTTGAACACAGGGTTTTTACCGGCGCGGGTTCAAATCCCGAAACGTTTTCTGGAAGTCCGCACCTGGAAAGGAGAAACCGATTCGGGGTATCTTGAATCACTGCTATCGGCCTACGGCCGCAAAATTGTCGATATGGCACACCCGGTTTCAACCGAGCGCCCCGATCAATAAGATGGTCATCATATAAAAATACGCGCGTTTTAGAATATAACTCTCTGATTTTAAATTAAATATATTCTATGAAGATGCCTGTGCCATCAATGACGAACACCAACGGGAGAGGACAACAATGAAAAGCCTATCGGAAATTAGATTGAAGTATGCCGTATTATTGGTGTTGGCCGCTTTTCTGGTTGCCGGTCTCGCGGGCTGCGCCGCCACCAAGCAGGCTCGCGGTGTGAAGACCTCCGGATTTCTCGGTGATTACACCATGCTGGAGAAAGGGGCCAAGGGGGAAGCCCTGCTCATCTACAAGAATCCCAAGGCCGACTGGCCCTCCTACAGCAAAATTCAGCTCGATCCGGTTGTCATCTGGCGGCAGGGCGAGCTCAAGAGCACTGACATTCCCAAAGAAGATCTGCAGCGTTTGGCCAATAATTTCCATCAACTGCTCCAGCGTGAGCTTTCGCAGGACTACGAAATGGTTTCCGCACCAGGTCCCCGCACCCTGCGGCTTCAGGTGGCCTTGACGGATGTGGAAGAATCGGATGCCGCGGTGGACACGGTCACCAGCGTCATCCCGGTCGGCATGGTCATTTCCGGCGCCAAGGATTTCGCCACGGGCAAACCGGCCTTTACGGGCGAAGCCAGCGTCGAAGCCAAGATCACCGATGGCCGCACCGGTGAGCTGCTGGCTGCCGCCGTGGACCGGCGCGTTGGCGGGGAAACCATCGAAGCATCGGTTGACAACTGGGACGACGTCAACAAAATCATCGAAATCTGGTCAAAACTACTAAGATTCAGGCTCTGTAAAAACCGAAGTGATAAAGACTGTACCGATCCGGTGCAATAGTCTGCGTCTCGTCATTTAAAACTGAACGCATCGGCCGTACCACGCCTATTTTCCTGCCCGTTACCTGAAACGAAGGGCGCTCTCTACTGGTGAGCGCCCTTCGTTTCAAGTTTGAGCTGACGGCGGGCCCTGCGAGACATCCAGCAGATGTCAATCGCGGCTTGGATTATCGATACAAGGCCAGCTTGATCCCGAAAAGCACCATGATCGCTCCGGTCATTCCGTCCAGGCTGCGCCGGATCTTCTGATTTTGCAACCAGGTTTTGGCCCGGTCGACGATCGATGCCAGGAGGCACTGCCAGATCATAGCGATGGTAAAATGCACCCCGGCCAGGAAAAGCGACTGCTGGAGGGCGGATCGGTTCGGATCGATAAACTGGGGCAGAAAGGCCATGTAGAAGACCACCGCTTTGGGGTTCAAGACATTCGAGAGGAATCCTTCCAGGAGGGAACGACGCGCACTGAAGCGATAGGCCCCGGCCAACGACCCGTTGAAATGGACCGGCTCGCCCCTGCGGGCCGCATTTCGCAGACTGACCAACCCCAGCCAGACCAGATAGCCGGCTCCGGCCAGCTGGAGGGCTTTAAAGGCCCAGGCGGACTGCAGCAGGATCACCGAAATTCCCACCGCCGACACCACGGCATGCACAAACAACCCCGAGCAAATGCCAAGACTGCTCAACGCCCCGTCGCGCCAGCCGCCCCGGGTCGTATTCCGGATGATCAGGACCGTATCCACCCCCGGGGTAAGGGTCAGTAGCGTGATAGCGATCAGAAAGGTTACGAATAAAGGATCCATCCGTCAAAACGCCTCTTTAAATGGCCCAAGCTGGAGGCCCCCTGAAAACCGCCTCGTGACAAGGGCATTCCGAACAAGCGCTAGCGCATAGCAGGGCAAGCGACGCCAGGCAACCTAATTCTGGGATGTGTTTCGCCACCCACAAGGCCTGTGTCCTAAGCGAGCCCTCTCATGGCCCTGGCAAGGCCACGACCGAGCGTGAAATCCCTATTGCGCATTTAGGCCCAAAGTGAGAAAACAGATGCTCACATTGGATCGACGACCCCTGCGCGGGCCACTCCAAAACGGCCGCCGCCGACAGTAAAATTCTTGATGAGGAACGCACCATCCATGGGAGACCCCAACAAAGGACTTTATTTTCCGCCGCGGGATTACATCGGGCGAATCCTGCACGGCTATTACAGTGTGGAACTCAAGCGACAGCTTGTGGAGTATATCGAGCGTTATCAAGCTTTCGAAGAAACCGGTAGCGCCGGCATTTTTTATATTGCGGCCTGGCAAAGCCAGGAAAAAAAGATCTGGTACGAATATATCAGCCAGTCCTTCCTGAGCTTGCTGGGCTGCCAACAATCCGAGGTGGCGGATGTTTTCCGCGACGGGGTCATTGATCGCCGCATCTACAAAACCTTCGATCGGGAAGCCGGCATCAGCAAACAGGTTCAAAGCCGGGCGGAGCTGGATGATTCCCGGCAAACGCTGCGCGAGGAATGCAAGAAGAGCGGCGCCATCGAGGCCGTCTACAAGATCATGACCCACGATGGCCGCATCATCTGGGTCAAGGATCAGGCCAATATCGAATTTCATTTCCGGGATCGCATCAGCCTCTCGCTCGGTCTGCTGACCGTGGTCTCCAAAGAGATGGAGGCCGAGGACGAGTTAAAGCGGCACCACGATCACCTGGAATCCATGGTGCTCAAGCGCACCTCCGAACTGACCCTTCTCAACAAGCAGCTCAAGCAGGAGATCATCGAGCGCAAACTGGCCGAATTCAAACTCAAGCAAAGCTATCATCAGCTGGAAAACAACCTGGACGAAATGGTGCGGGCCATGTCGCTCACCGTTGAAGAGCGTGACCCTTATACGGCCGGGCATCAACGACGAACCACCGAACTGGCCGTTGCCCTGGCCAGGGAAATGGGGTTGTCCGACCACCAGTGCAAGGGCCTGCGTATGGCCGGCCTGATCCACGACATGGGCAAGATCGCCATCCCGGCCGAGATTCTGAGCAAGCCCGGCGGTCTCAACAACGTCGAATTCCAGTTGATCAAGCGCCACCCCCGGGTGGGCTACGATATTTTAAAACAGTTTGATTTCCCCTGGGCGGTGGACCGGATCGTCCTGCAGCATCATGAACGCCTCAACGGGTCGGGGTACCCCCAGGGGCTGAAGGGCGATCGAATCCTTCTGGAGGCGCGCATCCTGTGCATCGCCGATGTGGTGGAAACCATCGAATCCCATCGTCCCTACCGGCCGGGACTGGGCATCGATGAAGCCCTGGAAGAAATCAGCCGCAACCGCGATCGTCTCTACGACCCCCACGGCGTTGACGCCTGCCTGCACCTGTTCAAATCCAAAGGCTTTCAATACTCCTGACCACCGCCGACCAACCGAATGACCGCTGGCAGGTTGGAGGTCGCCGCCGCCCGTGGCGCAAAATGCTTCGCCTCCGCGCGGGGTGCGCGGCCTCGGATCGCATAGGTCCGGTGGGATGTATACCGCCTGCGCGTGGCCCGGCGAATGCTCAAGGGTAGCTCTCGCACAGGCCAGTCAACGGCCGATGGCCAGGCAAGGACCCCGATGATGGGAAAAGCGTGGGGTGAGGTGAACGATTCGGTGTCGCGATAACCCCGCGGGCGGCTTGCCGAACTGTCTTGGGATGGCCGGTCAGGGGCTGGCCGGCGCTTCCTGGGCCTGGGCCATGGCCGCTTTGGACATCCAGCCACCCCCCAGCGCCTTATACAGCCGCACATAGGATGTGAACAGCTGCTGGCGTAAATCTGAATTCTCCAGTTCCACGTTGAACAGGGTCCGTTGGGAATCCAGTACCTCTAGGTAACTGGTGACCCCTTTTTCGTAACGGACCTGGGAGAGGTCGTTGGCGCTGGCCGCCGCTGCCAGACGACGTTGACTGGCGGCGGTCTGCCGTTTGAGGGTTTCGATTTCCACCAGGGCATCTTCAACCTCCCGAAAGGCCGTCAGAACCGTCTTTTCATAGCCGTAAAGGACCTGCTTGGTGCGCGCCTCCTCGATCTCCACCCGGCGCAGGCTCTGGTTGAAATCAAAAATCGGCCCCAACAGGTTGCCGCCGATCGACCAGACGCCCCCATCGGATTCGATATTGGCCACCTCGCTCGTGGCCACACCGGCCAGCCCGGTCAGGTTGATGGCCGGCAGCCGTAAAGACTGGGCCACCCCGATCCGGGCCGTCTGGGCGTGCAGCAGGAACATGGCCTCGGCCACATCGGGTCGGCGGGAAAGGACTTCCGAGGGAATGCCGGCCGGGATTTCCGGGGGCGGCGATTGGTCATTCAGTTTCGCACCAATCGGGATGGCATTGGGGTTGCGCCCCAGCAGAACGCCCAAAGCATTCTCGGTCAGGGCAATCTGCCGTTCGTAAAACGGGATGGATTCGGCGGCAATTTCCTTCTGAATCTGGGACTGATTGAGATCGATCTCCGGAACGGTCCCTTTTTCAAACCGCAGGGAAACGATCCGCAAACTCTCCAGCCGCGATTCGAGCGTGGCTTTTGAAATGGCCAATTGCTGATGGAAATTCAGCAATTGATAGTAGGTGCTGGCCACATCGGAAACCAGGGCCAGTTGAACCGTCCGGATCCCAAATTCGGAGGCCAAAAGCTCCGCCCGGGCCGATTCGGTGGCCCGCCGGAACTTGCCCCAGAAATCGATTTCCCAGCTCAAGACCGGGGCCACAAAAGCAAAATAATTCGTGTCATCGGAGCGGGCCCCGCCCTGGAAGGTGCCCCGATTGGCCCCACCCTCGAGATCCAGCCGGGGAAACTGGTCGGCGCGGGTAAATCCCAGGACCGCCCGGGCTTCGTCCATGCGGCTAATGGCGATTTTAACGTCCTGGTTGTTCTCCAGAGCGGTGGTCACCAAGGCATAGAGTACCGGATCGTCGAACAGTTCCCACCATTTGAGCTCGTCCGCCGATGTTTCCGGCATGATCTCCGTCCGGTAATCTTCCGGTGCCGTCATGTCCGGGGGCACGAAATCCGGCCCCAAGGTGCAGCCGGACATCGCCGCCAGGGCCAGGGCCATTGCTATCATTACACCAGTTGTCCGCATGGGTTGTCTTCTGCCTCTATGCTTCAATGGATGTTGCCTGCTTGGCTTCACGTTCGCGTTTCTTTTCATAGCGGGCGATTTTCCCGATGAACACGAACAGCATCGGATACAGAAAAACGCCCAGGATCGTGGCCAGGGTCATCCCCCCCAGGAGGCCCACGCCCATCACCTTGCGCGCTTCGGCCCCGGATCCGGAGGCCACCACCAGCGGCAGGA
>JASFFM010000176.1:0-8507 GCA_050124295.1 Desulfobacterales bacterium
TTACACGTCGTGTCATGCAACCAGCTTTACCAGGATCGTCTGGGCAACATGGTCGGTCAGGCCAGCGATGCCATCTATCTCAACACCAACGAAGAACCGGGATCGCGTGTGGTGGAAAAAACCTTCTTGCATGCCTCACCCCAGCGATGTCGGGAAGTGTTGCGTTACGGCAATGGCCAGACCTATCCGGTGATGGTGCACACGGCACCGATTCGCAACAGCCGGGGCGAGACGGAACTGGTGCTCGAAATTATCGCCGATATCTCCGAAGTGACCCGTCTGCAGGCCGAGTTGCGGTCGACCCAGCAACGTTATCACCAGCTCTTCGAAGAAGTCCCCTGTTACATTGTGGTGCTGGATCGGAATTATAAAATCACGGCTGCCAACCGCCTTTTTCGGGAAGAATTCGGGATAACCGCCGGACCAACCTGCCATCAGGCCTACAAACAGCGATCGACCCCTTGCGCGGCCTGTCCCGTGGCGCTCACATTTGAAGACGGTCAGTCGCACCACAAAGAAATGGTGGTGACTGACCAAGACGGTGGGCGGCTCAACGTCTTGATCTGGACGGCCCCGATCGTCAATGCCGCCGGCGAAATCACCCAGGTGATGGAAATGGCAACCAACATCACTCAGATGCGTCAATTGCAAGATCGGCTAAGCACACTGGGCCTCATGGTCAGTTCGGTTTCCCACGGCGTTAAAGGCGTTTTGACCGGCATGGATGCCGGCCTGTATTTACTGAATTCAGGTCTGGGTAAGGATGACAAAGACCAGGTCAACGAAGGCTACGATATCATGAAGCTGATGACCGAACGTATTCGCAGCCTTGTTCTCGATGTCCTGTACTACGCCAAGGAGCGGTCGCTGGCCCTCGAAATCATCGATGCGCAGAGCTTTGTCAACGATGTGGCCTTTATCGTGAGTCCGAAAGCCCACAAAGCCAAAATCGATTTCCAGAATCGATTCGATCAAGACCTGGGGCGTTTCGAGGCCGATCCGGTGGCGCTGCGCTCCGCCCTGGTCAATATTCTGGAAAACGCGGTCGA
This sequence comes from Desulfobacterales bacterium, assembly GCA_050124295.1. GTDB lineage: Bacteria > Desulfobacterota > Desulfobacteria > Desulfobacterales > UBA5852 > JABZFP01. The sequence goes on from JASFFM010000176.1 coordinate 1,050, forward strand.
GGCCTGCCTCGAAGATAAGGGCGGGCAACCCCACCGGATCATATTCAGTGCGCGCGGCCATGCGGCCAAGCTTGCCTTGGAAATTCGGGATAATGGCGTCGGCATGAGCGAGGAGACCCGCCAAAACCTTTTCAACCTCTTTTTTTCCTCCAAGGGCAAAAAAGGAACCGGTCTGGGACTTTTTATTGCGCGCAAGACCATCGAACAGCACGGCGGCAGCCTGCAGGTGGTCTCCGAGCCGGGCCAGGGGGCCTGTTTCAGCATTGTTTTGCCCCGCGCGCCCATTGTGGAGCATGCTGCCGCCGAGGCGCTGAACCATGAACGGGCGGAGAACGATCCGTGAAGGAAAATCAGTCAGCTCGCACCAGTCTGATGACTTCTCTGATCCTGGCCGTGGGAATCACCCTGCTGGTCTGCATCGCCGCATGGGCCTTTTTCAGCATCCGCTACCAGAAGCAGCGCATGATGAGCGATGTGGTGATGTTGACGGATCGACTGAGCAACACCATCAAGCTGGGCACCCACTACGCCATGATGCTCAATTCCAGCGAGGATATTGACCGCATCATCCGAAATATCAGTCGTCAAAAAGAGATCGAATTCATCCGGATCTACAATAAGGACGGTCTGGTGCGCTTCTCGAATCGGGAGACCGAAATCGGTCGCCGCATCACCATCGACTCCGAGGCCTGCCGGATCTGCCATCATTTAGATCCCCCGCCCACCGAGCTGCCCCTCGATACGCGTGTGCGCCTGCTTCCGGCGGACACCGACGGCCGGCGCATGCTGGGACTGATCAGCCCGATCTTGAACGAGCCGGGCTGCGCCGGCAGTTGTCATGTGCACACTCCTGAAACCAACGTGCTAGGCTTGCTGGACGTGGTTATTTCCCTGAATGAGACTGACGCGGAGATCGGGGTCGTCCAGAATGGTATCATCGGTCTGGCCGTGCTCATCTTCCTGTTCACATCGGCCATGATCGGACTTTTTATTCTGCGTTTCGTCAACCAGCCTATCAAGAAACTGATTTATGAAACCCGCCGCATCGCCAGGGGCGACTATTCCCGTTCCATCGATACCGAGGAGAGCCACGAGATGGAGCAACTGGCGGAGGCTATCAACGAGATGGCCAAGCAGGTCGAGAGCAAGCAGGACGAACTCAACCAGCAGAAGGATCGTTTTCGCCGCCTCTTCGAGCAGGTGCCTTGTGCCATTACGGTGCAGGATCGCGATTATCGTCTGGTTGAATACAATCAGGAATTCGAGAACACCTTCGCACCGAAGCCGGGAGACTTCTGCTATTCTGCCTATAAAGGCCGCACGGAAAAATGTGAGAACTGCCCCGTGGAGAAAACGTTTCAGGATGGTGGCACCCATTACAGCGAAGAAGACGGCCTGACCAAAGCCGGTGAACCCGCCCACTGGATTGTGCGTACATCGCCGATCCGCAACGAGGAAGGCGAGATCGTGGCGGCCATGGAAATGTGCCTCGACATCACCCACAGCCGTCTGTTGGAAAAACAGCTCGAGGAAGCTGAAAAAAAATATTACGATATCTTCAACAATATCCCCAACCCGGTGTTTGTTCTGGACAAGGAAACCCTCGAGATTCTGGACTGTAACCAAAGTGTGGAAGGCGTATACGGCCTGGATCAGCAGGAAATCTTAGGAAGCTCGTTCCTCGATCTTTTCGCCGAGGAGGACCGGCCACACTATCTTTCACAGATTCGTCGCCGTCGTGTGATCAACCAGAGTCGGCAGTATCACAAGGACGGCCGGTCGATCTTTGTGACCATCCGCGTGTCGCCCTCGCGATACCGGGACCGGGAGGTCCTACTCGTTACCACCGGCGACATCACCAAGCGTTTGGAAGCCGAGCAGCAGCTGATCCAGGCCAGTAAGATGGCCACATTGGGTGAGATGGCCTCCGGGGTGGCCCATGAGCTGAATCAACCCTTGGCGGTCATCAAGACCGCCGCTTCGATCATGATCAAGAAACTTCAAAAGAGCGTTATGGCGGATGATGAAACCCTGCAGACCGTTTCTGCCAAGATCGACAACAATGTCGATCGGGCCTCGAACATCATCGACCATATGCGCCAGTTTGCCAGAAAATATGACGCCCGCCTGGAGAAGACCCAAATTAACGATGTGATCGAAAAAGCTTTCGATATGTTCGACCAGCAATTCAAGGTGCGCGGCATCAGCGCTGATTGGGATCTGGACCCGCACCTGCCCAGCATCATGGCCGAGCCCAACCGTCTCGAGCAGGTCTTTGTCAACCTGTTCATCAATGCCCGGGACGCCATCGAGGAGCACTGTGATTTGCAAGTTGACGGAAAAAACGATAAGAACATTCACATCCTGACGAAGCACGAAGACGCCAAGGTGGTCGTGGAGGTCTGTGATTCGGGAGGGGGCATTCCCCCTGCCATCAAGGAAAAAATCTTCGAGCCTTTTTTTACGACCAAGGAGGTCGGCAAGGGGACGGGGCTGGGCCTTTCCATCAGTTACGGCATCGTCAGCGAACTGGGCGGTGAGCTTTCAGTCAAGCCCCGAACCGGCGGCGGGGCCTGCTTCGTCATGCGTTTTCCACTCAAGGCCAGGCAAAATGGAACAGACAATTCTGCTGGTTGATGATGAGCCTGATCTTCGCGACGTCCTTGAAATTTATCTGGCCGATTTAGGCTATGACGTTTATACCGCGGAAAATGGTGAAAAGGCCCTCAGGGCCTTTCATCGTATTGTCCCTTCTATTGTTCTCAGCGACATCAAGATGCCGGGTATCGACGGTATTGAGCTGTTGCGACGCATCAAAGCCCAAGCACCGCATACCGAGGTCATCATGATTACCGGCCACGGTGACATGGATCTCGCCATCGACAGTTTGAAACTGGAAGCCACCGACTTTATCACCAAACCCATCAATGATGATCTGCTGGCCGTAGCGTTGCGCCGGGCCGAAGAGCGCATTGATATGCGGCAGCAATTGCAAGCCTACACCGAAAATCTGGAACACATCGCGGAAGAGAAAACACGTCAACTGCTCGAGGTCGAAAATTTGGCTGCTGTCGGCCGGGCCGCATCCGAACTGGCCCATACGATCAAGAACATTGCCGGTGCCCTCAAGGGGGGCATTTATGTCATGCAGCGCGGCATCGAGGACGACAACCGCAGCTATCTGATGCGTGGGTGGGGGATGGTCGAAGGCAATGTCGATAAAATCAAAAACCTCGCCATGGATCTGTTGGACTTCGGCAAGTCGGGAAACCTGCGATTCCGGTCGGATACGCCTTTGCGGGCGCTCGACGAGGCCCTGGCCCTTTTGCGCCACCGCGCCGGGGAGGGAGACATTGCCATCCACGTGAACGCCCCCCATGCGTTCGACCCCATCTGCATCGATTCGGAAAGTATTTATCGCTGCCTGGTGAACTTGATACAAAACGCCATTGAAGCTTTCGATGAGGAATCTGCCCGCCACGACGGCCGCGAGATTATGGTGGAGGCACGGCCGGCATCCGGCGGGGGTGTGATTTTCCGGGTTGACGACAACGGCCCCGGAATGGATGCCGAAACGCAGAAACAAATCTTCAAGGGGTTTTTCAGTACCAAGGGCACCCGGGGGACCGGTATCGGGCTGATGATGACCAAGCGGATCGTCGAACGCCACGGCGGCCGGATCGATGTATCCTCCGGGCGAGGCGCCGGCACCTCATTCACCATTTATCTGCCGGCGTGTCCGCCCGACCATTGAAGCTCTGATCCGGGCTTAGAGATGCTGTCTCCCTCACTGGTTGGTGCCGACCTGCCGATTGAGCAGGGTTCGGGCCCCGGCCCTTGGGGTGTGGCCCGGCCCAGAGAAAGGTTTTTCCGCCTTGTGGTCGCCGTCGCTTTTCGGTAGATTGAGGCCCTCGTTTTATCCCATTCAGCGCGGAGACCCGAATGACGACCTATTTTATTCGCCGCACCCTGCTGATCATTCCCACCTTCATCGGCATCACCTTGCTGGTGTTTAGCATTACCCGTTTTGTGCCCGGCGGGCCGATCGAGCGTATGATCGCCGAGGCCCAACGCATGCAGGTCGAGGGCGGCGGGCCAAGCGGTGTCGCTGCCGGGGTCCAGCGTCAACCCCTTTCCGACGAACAGATCGAATTTTTAAGACAGTACTACGGTTTCGACAAGCCGCTGCTCAACAGTTATCTGACCTGGCTGGGCAGGGTGGTCCGGGGCGATCTCGGGGTCTCGACGCGCTACCAGGACCCGGTCTGGGAGATGATTCGATTCCGGATTCCGATTTCCCTCTACTTTGGTTTGATATCCATGGTGCTAACCTATGGGGTCTGCATCCCGCTGGGCATCGTCAAAGCCATTCGCCACAAGACCGCCTTCGACAATGTCTCTTCGATCATTGTATTTATCGGCTATGCCATCCCCGGCTGGGTGATCGGGATCTATCTGCTGGTCTGGCTGGCCGGCTGGTGGGATGTCTTTCCGCTGGGCAACCTGGTTAGCGAAAATTTCGCTGAATTGTCCCTGCTGGAAAAATTTCTCGATCTGGCCTGGCATTCGGTGCTGCCGGTGATTGCCTATATGATCGGTGGTTTTGCCACCATGACCTTTCTAATGAAAAACACCCTGATGGACAACCTGGCGGCCGATTATGTACGCACGGCCATCGCTAAGGGGCTCGATTTCAGGCGCGCGGTGTTCGGCCATGCGTTGCGCAACAGCCTGATTCCCATTGCGACCTCCTTCGGTCACAATATATCGATCATTTTGACCGGCTCCTTCCTGATCGAAAAGGTCTTCAATATCGACGGTATGGGGCTGCTCGGCTACGAATCTGTGCTGGAGCGCGATTATCCGGTGGTGCTGGGTGTTCTGGTCATATCAGCGCTGCTCTTTCTGATCGGCAACATTCTGTCGGATATTTGTGTGGCGGTGGTGGACCCGAGAGTGCAATTTGACTGATTAAGTGGCCGACAGGGCACATCTGACGCCCCCCGGCGGGGTTTTCGCCAATTGACGATCCCCGACCTCGTGACCGAGGGGGCAACAGCCAAACCGGGATGCGTACGATCGATTAACTTAAACGATGTCTGCATACGTCCGATGATAAATTTGAAAAAATAAACCCCCATGCGAATTCGATTCAACCCTCTGACCATTAAAAAATTCCACCGCTTCCAATCGATCCGGCGCGGTTATGTGTCGCTGGTGGTCATGCTGATCATGATCCTGCTGTCCCTGGGGGCCGAGCTGCTGGTCAACAGCCGCGCCTTGGTGGTGCGCTACAATGGTGAACTCCACTGGCCGACCTACGGCAACCCGATCCCGGGCACGACCTTTGGCCTGGATTACCAGCATGAGACCAACTACCGCCAGCTGGCAAAGCAATTTGAGGCCCAGGGGGAAGGCAACTGGGTTTTGATGCCCCCGGTACCCTTCAATCCATACGAAAACGATTTCCGGGATGATACCTTTCCCCCCTCGCCACCCTCCTTCCGGGATCGGCACTTCTGCGGTACGGACGCCTCCGGTCGCGACGTGCTGGCGCGGTTGGTCTACGGGTTTCGACTGGCCATTTTTTTCTCACTGGCGCTTCTGGGGGCCACATTTACGACCGGCATCAGTATTGGCAGCGCCATGGGCTATTTCGGCGGGATTTTCGATCTCTTCTTCCAGCGGCTGATCGAAATCTGGTCTTCGGTTCCCAACCTGTATGTGATCATCATTATTGCCTCGGTGGTCATTCCCAATTTCTGGATTCTTTTGTTTATCCTGTGGGCCTTCGGCTGGATGGGCATGACCTGGACCATGCGGACCGTGACCTACAAAGAGCGCGCCCGGGATTACGTTCTGGCCGCCCGGGCCCTGGGGGCATCGCACGGCCGGATCATTTTCCGCCATATTCTGCCCAATACGGTCAGTGTGATCGTCAGCTATGTTCCTTTTCAGGTGGCCGGTGGTATCGTGGCCCTGGCGGCTTTAGACTTTCTGGGCTTCGGCCTGCCGCCGCCGGAGCCCAGCTGGGGAGAGTTGCTCCAGCAGGGATGGGCCAACCTCAGCGCTTGGTGGCTGGCCGGCTCCGTGGTGGCCGCCATGGTGCTGACCCTGGTGCTGGTGACCTTTATCGGTGAAGCCGTAAGGGAGGCCTTGGATCCTAAAATGCACACCACCTACGAGTAACGTGTGTAACACCATGAGGGGCATCTTTCGGCCCCAGGCGGTGTTCTCGCCGCTTTGTGATCCTCCAGGTAGCTTTGGCTACGCCTGCGGTCCCAAACCGGCTGCGGCCTTGCCTAGAACCAAAATCTACCCCCTCATGGTGCCACACATAAAGGTACGAGAATTGCTGTGAAGAGATTTTTATCGACATACGGACGCCCCTTAGATTTGATTGCGGGCCTGCTTGCGCTAATGTTGCTGGCCGGTTGCGGCAGCGGGGTGGAGCGGGCGGAAGACAAGGGCTTGGAAGTCGTTCCCTGTGAGGAATTGGCGCCCTACCCACGGGAGCCATTGCCGGCCGGCATTGAATGGCTGACCAACGACACCGACCCGATCTTTGCATCTCCCGAGGCCGTCACGGGGGGCACGTTTCACGAGGCCTTGCTCACCTTTCCCCTGACCTTCCGGGTGGTGGGGCCGGATTCTAACTCCAGTTTCCGCAGCGCTATTTTGGGCAATCAGCTCGGGCTGATCGGGATACACCCCAACACCGAGAACATTATTCCGGAGCTGGCCACCCACTGGGCCTATGGTGCGGATAAGAAAACCATGTATTTCAAGCTCGACCCGGAGGCCCGCTGGTCCGACGGGCACCCCGTGACGGCCGAAGATTTTGTCTACACCCTCGAATTCATGCGCTCCAAGCACATCGTGGCCCCCTGGTACAATGACTACTACAGCAAAGAGATCGATCGTGTGATCGTCTACGACGATCAGACCTTCGCTATCGTGGGCGCCAAGGCCCAGCCGGATCTACATCTTAAGATCACCATCGGGCCGACCCCCCGCCACTACTACTGCAAACTGGGCGACGATTTCGTGCGTCGCTACAACTGGGAAATTGCCCCCAATACCGGTCCCTACCAGATGACCGAATTTAAAAAAGGCCGCTACATTCTTTTTGAACGCAAGCCGGATTGGTGGGCGCGTGAGCGTCGTTATTTCAAACATCGTTTTAACGTGGACAAGGTGCGCTACACCGTGATCCGGGATTTCAACCTGCAATGGGAGTACTTCAAGAAAGCCAAGCTGGATAGTTTCGCCCTGACCATGCCCAAGTTCTGGCACTATAAAAGTCAAACGCCGGTCGTTCAAAAAGGGTATGTGCATCGTATGTGGTTTTTCAACGACACCCCCCAATCGGCCCAGGGCTTGTGGCTCAACCTGGATCGGGACATTTTCAAGGATCCCCGGCTGCGCTACGCCTTTGCCCACGCCATGAACATTGAG
>JASFFM010000177.1:0-8463 GCA_050124295.1 Desulfobacterales bacterium
CACTCTTTAAGGGGTTCCCTCCTGCCGGGAAACCCCTCAGACGCGCGTCGGGGAGGCAAGGAGAGCCATGCTGCTTAAAGCGGTCATTGCCGGGCTGACAATGGATCCGGCCACGAACACACCCATCATCATTCTTAAAACGGAAGAGGGGGATCAGACGGTGCCGATTTGGATCGGCCTGCTGGAGGCGACTTCGATTGCATCGGCCTTGCAGAATGTAAAATTCGATCGACCCATGACCCACGATTTGTTTAAAAACTTTGTCGAGAAACGCGGCATGACGGTCAGCAGTATCGAAGTTTGCGATTTGCAGGACAATACCTTTTACGCCCGGATCAATTTCTTATCCCCGGACGAACAATTCAGCATGGATGCCCGCCCCAGCGACGCCATTGGTATCGCCCTGCGCTTCGAGGCCCCCATCTTTATCGAAACGGACGTGATTGCCAAAGCCCGACCGTTCGAGGCCGATGCCGAGGCTTCGGATACCAGCGAAGAGGGTCGCAAATGGAAAGAATACCTTGAAAAGCTTTCACCGGAAGATTTCGGCAAATACAAGGTATGAAGGCCTTTCGTCGCCGGCTCCCGTGTCAACTCCTATCTTTTCGGCACACGACATACGCTGGCCGTTTCAAACCCTTAACCCACCTGCATTCCACAGCCTAGTTCCTCTGAAAAATGGTATATATTGTGGCCCATTGGTTTAAATCCACAATATGTTGTTGACAGGGCGCTGCATTTTCGCTATCAGTCCTTTTCAATCAAATCCCTTAACACCCCTACCATCGTTGTGGAGCGCCATGGGATCCGTTCTGATTATTGATGATGAACAATCGATCCTGCAAGTATTCGACTATGCCCTTACCCGCTGCGGGTTTGAGGTTGAAACTGCCGCTGATGGACGTGAGGGTATCCGAAAGTTTTTTAACGGCGGATTCGACCTGGTTGTTACGGACGTCTTGCTGCAGGGTATGGACGGACGCGATATTTTGAAACGGATTCGTCGATCCGAGAGGGGCCAGACGCCTGTAATTGGTATGTCGGGTACACCCTGGCTCCTGGATGGCGCCGGTTTCGACCATGTGCTGGAAAAGCCTTTTTCAATTCACCGGCTGGTTGAATCGATTCATGGGCTCATCAAACGCGGCCTACCTGAGGCCTGATACCACCGACCTACCACGCCCTTCCACAAAGGCGCCTCACCCGGATATGTCACACATTGGAGGCCTCCCGTACAAGGCCTTGCGGAGCGTCGCGGTAGGCCTGCGACGGCAAGTGTCTGATAACGCCGCAAAGGGATGCCGCGGGCTTGCCCGCCGGGTGAACATGGTATGCGCTTGGTTCTGCAAGGCGCCGCTCACCAGGAGTTGCCGGACGCATTGAGCGCAACCTTGCCTTAAGACACGGAACCAAGGCATCCAAGCAAGTTGGCATCCCTATGGTCATGAAATGTTCGGGCGCCCATCACCCTCATTGCTTGAAGGTCACCAGGGCGGATCGCAACCCGGTCAAAGACGTGGGCCCATCCATTGGAGGCGCTGTCCGTTTTGGCTTTGGGGGTCGTTTCCGGGCGGGTGTCAGAAGCAGAACTGGCCGTTTTCGTAGATGGTGATCTTGGCACCGCTTTTCAGGTGCGCACTCACCCGCTTGCGCTCCGTATTGACCAGGTCCCAGTGCAAGGCGGAGGTGTTGAAGCCCAACGTTTTTTGGCGGTCTGGGGAGAGGTCGGCGGGCGCCCCCCGGAAGGTGTCGCTGTAGGATGATCCCAGGGCGATGTGGCAGTTGCCTTGACGTCCACCGAAATTTTCGTCGTACAGCGTGTTGGCCATAAATTTGGAAATCTTAGAAAACCGACGATCGGTCAGGGAGAATTCACCCACCCGGGAAGCACCGGCGTCCATGGCCAGCTGCTTTCGCAGGAAAGATTCGCCCGCCTCGGCGCGGGCACGGGTAAGCCGCCCGTTTTTAAATTCCAGCCTTACCCCGGCAACGTAATTGCCGCTGCGGTAGGACGGTTGATTGGCGTAAAAGACACCGTTTGTTCCGCGCCAGTCGGGAGAGGTAAAGAGCTCGAAACTGGGGATATTGTGTCCCGACAACCCGATCCATTGTCTTTGCGCGCCGGGGGTTACCACCAAGTCGGTATTTTCTGATTCGACCCGGTAGGTCTGGACATGCATGCGGTTCAGCCACCGCTTGAGGGTGGTGGCGTTGCGATGGATTTCCTGCCAGTGCGCCAGCGGACGGGTTCGGTTGAGGAAACAGGCCTTGATCACCTGGGCGGCGTAGTCTTCAAGCGCAAGGTCGGCCTGACGGGCGAGTTCCTCAGTCGGCACCACGCACAGCGTCCAGCCGAATAGGCCCTGGGCATCACGCTTATCCAGAATGTCTCGCATCGGCTTGCGGGCTATGGCGGCCCGCCCGATGCGCTTGGGGTCGATTTGGCTCAAATGGGTGATGGATTCAGGGGCATAGAGCAAGATGCTCCCGTTGAGCTGCGCAAGCAGTGTTTTTTCTCCCGGGGGTATAAAGGTGAGCTGTCGCGTGTTGGCCAGTCGGTAAAAATCGGTTTCCATGGTAGGCGTCGGCATGGCGCGGACCACCGGGTGTATCCCCCTTTCAAGCAGTGCGGCCTGGAGAATTTCGGCCAGCGGACGCGCCGGCAAATCATAACGAAGCAGAACCAGATCGTTTTTTTTGAAACGGTATTTGCGGGCCGTTTGAAGCGCCCACATCATGACATCGGCGTAACGCTGCCATTGTTTAGGGCTCAGCACGGATGCTTCTCCTCTTTCCCTGCACGAATTGACCATCCATTTCCATCCGAATACGGCATATCCCGCTCCAAACTTCACCGGAAGGTGGTTTAGACATCGCCTCTAAGATCTCAAAGGGCGGACATCGGTTAAAGTAAAATCCCTGTGCGGCCATGTTGACCTGAATTCGAGGCGCATTCATGGACAGGTACACGGCCTGAGAAGGTGGCCCCATGTGCCACGTTTTCGGGAGGCACGCGAATCAATCCTTCAAGAACAGCCGATGGTACTCATCCTCCCGGAGATGTTTTTTCAACAGGTGACCGAGCATATCAAAAAAGGCCTGTCGTTCGCTGTCGGTCATCCGCTGGACCAGGGTCCGGGCGAGGGTGTCGTCAGCTATTTTTTGCAAATAGTAAACGAGTGTATTTTCATCCGATTCACGGTTTAAGCCAAAGCCGACGAATCCGTCAAAGGTTTCGACAAATCGATGGGAGTGCTTCGCCATATGTGCTATGGTTCCCTCCTTGGGAAAAGGAATAACTTTAGGCGACCGTGACGTCGCGGTCCACATGGGATTTCGCCCTTGGCGGTAAACGATGCGAGGGCCAATCAAAGGACAGATCAACCTTAAAGCACTTGCCGGCGACGGTCAATGCCTGTCGCGACAAGGGGCTTGACCAACGGCAAAGGGTATGGATACGGACGATGGCCCTTCACTATGATTACTTCACCTCCCACGATCATCTTTCCATACGTTGGGGCCGTGCCGAGGCCGCTTCCTCAGCCCGGGGGACCGTTGTGTTTCTCAATGGCCGCACCGAATATATGGATAAGTATGCCGAGGTTGTCGATGAACTCAACCAGCGCGGCTTGGAAGTCTACTGCTGCGATTGGCGCGGTCAGGGCCTCTCGGAGCGCATGCTGGCGGACAGCCAGAAAGGCCATGTCGAACGCTTCGAGGACTATCTGAAAGATTTAGATCAATTAATGACGATCGTTGAAAACCAGGGGGCCCCCTCACCCCTCACCCTGCTGGGGCACTCCATGGGGGGCCACATCGCCGTGCGATATATCGAACGCTGCCCGACCGTTTTCTCCCGAGTCGTTTTGACGTCCCCCATGATCGATATCCAGGTACCCAAATATCTACCCCGTCAGTTCCTCGTTTGGCTGGTCAAAACGGCTGTTCGTAGCGGTTTGCAAGGCGCCTATGTTTTTGGATCCGGCGGATTCAATGCACGCGATCGAGAGTTTGAGGGCAATCCCTTGACCTCAGACCGATGGCGGTTTGAACGCAATCTGAGCATGATCGCGAAGGACCCGCGATTGGCCGTGGGGGGGGTCACCTACGGATGGCTGGCGGCAGCCTTGCGATCGATCCGGTATGTTACCAGCGCGTCTTTTGCCTCAAATTTGCGTCTACCGCTTCTGTTGGTCTCGGCCGAAGAAGATAAAATCGTGTGTCCTCGCGCGCAGGACCGCTTTTGCCGTCAGGTACCCGATTGCCGCATGGTGCGCGTTGAGGGGGCCCGCCACGAACTGCTGGTGGAAACCGATCACCGGCGAGCCATTTTCTGGCAAGCGTTCGATCGCTTTTTGGCCACCTGAGAGGTCACCCTTGGACGCCCTGCCAACAACTTGTGATCAGCTTGATTTCAAAAGGTCCCGGCAGAAGGCTTGAACGGCTTCCAGATAGGGGGCCATTCCACGCAGGAAGATATCGTTGTGATTGGCGCCGGGGATTTTGAGGTGTTTTTTTTGTTCTGCCGGGCTCGCCGCGAAGAGGGCTTCGCTGTCGCTGTAAGGGATGATGTGGTCGAATTCGGCGTGAATGATAAGCGTGGGGCCGGTATATTTTCTTATTTTGGCCAAATTGGCAAAACCCTTCTCTTCTTTGAAGCCGATCCGATCCGGATCAAGACCCAATAGGCGCAACAGGGGAGCGGCATAGGCAAATCCGCTTTCAATAATCAGCCCCTGGATGCGCTGTGGGTAAATCGCGGCCAACTCTAATACGGATGCACTGCCCAGGGAGCGCCCCATAAGAATCAGGGGACCGGTGTAGTTGTGCCTGGGCAACCAATCTTCGCAGAATGCAAGAATCCGATGGCAGTCGGCCATCATGGCGGAGACGCTGGGCGATCCACTGGAACGCCCGTAGCCCCGGTAATCGACGGCCAATAAATTGATCCCCAGCGAATTATAGAGGGGCCCCAGCTCATCGTAATCCGCCACGATTTCACCGTTGCCATGGAAGAAGAGAATGTTCGCACCGGTATCCGACCCCATGTGCCAGCGGGCGCCGATCGTATGGTCGTCGGCAACGGGAATATCAATGCTATGGCCCGGACCGTCTATTGCCTGGGCGGCTTCGCGCCGTGGATGAAACAGGGTTGCCGATACTTCCGGTCGATCGAGAAGGGTGTAATCCGAGGTGGTCATGCGAGTGCTCCCCCCCCGTGCTCAGGCGTGGCCTGCCAGCCAGCCGTGGCACGTTTTTGGGTGTTCTCCGAATGATCGGTCAAGATGATCTATTCCGCTGCGCCGTGCGGCCTCAGCGGTAGTCAAAGGTGTTGTCGAACAACTGCGGGTGATCAAAATGAGCCCGTCCGATCAGCTTAATGGCGTGATGCCCGCGTTGCCGCATGGCGCCAACATCGGGTATGCCCATGGAGAAAAATAACACCGGTTCGATGCGCTGCGACCCCCAGACAATCCCGTCGGGATCAAAAATACTGCGTTGCTGACCGTTTTCATCGTGCAGCGTTTCCAGTTCGCGATAGGGCAAAAGACGGTAGTTTACGCTAGGCCCCTGTGCGGGGTCATCCAAAACACGCTGGACCTGATGCCAGCCCGAATTGACCATGAGCGCAAACCGACGACGAGGAAAAGATGCCGGCAGCCAGGTGGGCACCAGCGGATCCAGTTCCAGGGCGGTGGTTTGCACCCGGCGGATCTGTTTGCTATCCGGCACGAAAAAATGGTAGCAGCCGCAGTTGTTCATGATATCCAGCATGACCGGACGACCATCGTGGTCGAGACTGATGCGTACGGTCAAACCGTCTATGCGTCCCCATTCAATCCAGGGGGCGTTGCTGCCCGCACGATGGGAATACCAGAAGACATAATTGATTTGCAGGCTGGGGCGGCGCTTGAACCGACCGTAGCTCAAATAATAGTAGACGGTGGGGGCATCGTGGGCAATGGTCACCGTTCCCTGCGCCCAGGTCACCTTGCCAATCCGGTCATAAGCGGCCACGGTATCCTGAAGGATGACGGGCGCCAGTGCCTCCACCAGCTCCCGCTCATCCGCTGGTGACAACTGGAGCCGCCCCAAGGCGTCCATTGGCCTTCGCTGGAACAGGGTTTGGGGATCGATGCGGTTTTCGTCGTCTCCGCTATTGGGGCGATAAACGACGGCTTCGCCGATGGTTGGTATTTCTTCCATGGGCAAGGTGTGCCAGGTGCGCATCTTATCGAAAACATTGGCACTGACAATGCCCACGGGCAAGGCCACCAGCGGATAAAGGCCGACCACGCGACGCCAGGTTCGATACTCGGTGGGGATATCGATGGCTTCCCGCACGGCCTCCGGCCGGCCCGGCAGGCCCAATCCATGCGCAAACAGGCGCTCGGAGCAGGCGCACACCTTATCAATAAACGATTCCCGATTCCCGGAATCATCGAACCGAACGGTCAACTTACGGTAGGCTTGCGGACTCAGACTCAGAATTTCTTTTTCCCGTGCCGCCAGATCGAGTTGATGCATGGCTTCCAGCCATTGGCGCGCGGCCGGGGGACACATTTCCGCTTCTGTAAAACCAGCCAGAAACCGGTTTGATCGAAGGTAGGGGTAAGACTTGACGCGAAACACCGAAGTGTCAGTCGCTCCGGCGTGGTCAACAGCGCGATCGACCAAGGAAAGCATTTGCAGGCAGCGCTGAAGGGGAGATGGCGAGACGTCTTTGACCGGGATGCTTCGGGCCGACTGGCAGCCGTGCACCAAAAGGAGCAGTAAAGTCCCAATCAACAAACGCTTGCATGCTTTTCTTTGGCGCCCCCAAGCGCTTGCCAGCGCTTTCCCATTCCCGGGCAATTCTAGAAACCGCCTCATGACGGCGGCTCGTTGAGTTCTGCCAGCCGAATGATCCGGGCCAGAAACTGATCCGCTCCCCCCATGGTACCAGGGGCATGCAAAAATTGTCGCGGTGGGCGGTCGGATTCGATGACAAAACCGATAAAGGTGGGTGTTTGGCGGACATTCAACTGCAGGGCCAGATGGCGGTCACGATCCGGGAAAAGGGGGAATGGGACGTTATACTCTTTGCGAAAGCGATCGACTTCGTAGGGCGTGTTGCTGACCCCGATACCGATCAGTTTGATGCGATCTTTCAGATTCGGATCGGCGGCGATTTGCCGATATAGCTGGTTGACGCTGGGGGCTTCCCGCTGGCAGTGGGGGCAGTAAAAATTAAAGACTTCGATAATCAGAACATTGGTCCGAATCTCGTCCAGCCGGAACGCGTCCTTGGTTTCCAATCCCAGGTAATGGCGTTGATCCAGATCAGCCGGTGCCGGAAGAACGAGTTCTGCCAGAGAGGGGCCGAGATGCGTCGTGGGCGCAGTGGGAAGCGTCGATGAGGCGCGCGTGCATCCTGCGAGGATCAGCAGGCTTATTGTAAGTAAAATCGAAAACTTGCCGTGCGCCATGGTGCCCTCCAGGTTTGGTCTATGGTGATTGTCCGGTGGTTTGCAGGTTGAAACGATCAGCACGACATTCCTAAAAAATTTCACCATAGAGCTTTGGACGCTGCTTGACAAGGCCAAACCGGAGATCGGCGTTTAGGCCACAGGGCTTTTTCCCAGACCGGTGGCAGTTACCCATAGGGCGATGAGACAGAGCAGCGCTGATAGCAAGGTGACGGCGACCACACCCTGGGCAACCCAGAGTAAGCCACCCATCATGGCTCCGGCCATACGCCCCATGCCGGCGATCGCGAGCATGCCGGACATCATGGTGGCGCGCTGATCGGGAATGATTTCCGTGGCCATGGACAAGGCGGTCACAAAGGTGAATTCAACGGCCAAGAAAAGGGCAAAAAGTCCTCCCAGGGCCATCGGCAGGGAAATACCGGTCCAGGGGAGAATGAAATAGCCGAGCACACTTAAACCCACCCCCAGAAGAAGGGCGCGCTGTTTGCCCATGCGGTCGGCCAGACCGATGGTTAAAAACTCTCCCCCCAACTCCGCGATGCCGATGATGCTGCTGCCTAACCCCAATTGGGTGATACTCAGGTTAAATTGCTGCTCCAGCCAGGCACCGTAGATGACAAAAATACCATCGTTGGCCATGCTGACCAGAAAGGCCAGCGACAGCATGGCCCGCGCTCTGCTGCTTCGAAATAGACGTCTCCAGGCGCGCCAAAGCTCGGGCGCCTTCAAAAGCCCCTTTTGGGGCGACAAATCGATCGGCAACCGCAGGGCTACCAGAACCATGCCCCCAATTGCGGCCAAACCCATGAATAAAAAGGGTGCCCGCCACCCCTGCCAGGCCATCAATAGGCCGGCCAGTGGGATGCCGACCAAGGTACTGGCCGCCCAACTGGTTTCGATGAGTCCGATGGCCAGTCCCCGCCGCTGGTAGGGTACCCTTTCACCGACATAGGCCTGGATGGCGGGATCGAAAACATTTTTTCCAAGACCG
>JASFFM010000178.1:0-8421 GCA_050124295.1 Desulfobacterales bacterium
CATTGTCCTGCTGATCAACGGCGGCAGCGCCAGCGCTTCGGAGATTGTCGCCGGCGCGCTTCAGGACCACAAGCGCGCCCTCATCCTGGGCACGACCTCCTTCGGTAAGGGGTCCGTGCAGACCGTTGAATCGTTACGGGACGGCTACGGCCTAAAATTGACCATCGCACGCTATTACACGCCCAGCGGACGTTCGATCCAGGCCAAGGGCATCGAGCCGGACATCGTCGTGCCGTTCAAACCCCTGGAAGAACCCGCTGATACCAATGGCGACGACGGCTTCGTCAAGGAGAGCGATCTTAAGAACCATCTTGATGAACAAAGCGATACCCGTTTAGAACCCGACCCCGGCCAGGATGATACCCCACCCAAAGAAGACGCCGAACCCCGGGTCAACCCGCTCGAAATGGGCAACCTCAATCGCGATAACCAGATCATGCGGGCGCTGGACATTCTGGTGTCCTATGATCTTTTCAAACACCTGGGTTCCTGACCCTCCCTTTTTGCCGCCGGGATCCATCCCTTCCCGGCGGCACTAGCGCCGGCGTCTCTTTTGGATGCCCGGCCACCGGAAACCCAATCGAAACCGACCTGGCATGCGCACGCCCAAAAAGAAGCCCCGAAAAGCAGCTGCCAAACGACGCCGCAAGACCAAACCGCGGACCATCCCCAAGGGAACGGGCCTTAAAATCGCCCTCGCCCTGGGCCTGCTGGTCGTTATCGTCGTGGGCGCTGGCCTGCTGCTGCAACGCTATCTGCCGCCAGCACCCGGCCCGGCGCCGCTGGTGGAGAGGCCCAAGGCATCTGTCGCCGCTAAAAAGAAACCCGCGGCAGCCAAACCCCGCACCACGGCCGCCGTCCCAAAGGCCGCCCCGGCCCCGGTTAAGCCACCCGTATTTGAAATCTACCCGGAGAAAGAGGCCCTTCATCGCTCCCGCGCCAAGGTGCCGCCTGCCGAACCGGTTGCCGGCCCGCCCAAGGTGGCCATCATTATTGATGATATCGGTTACGATCGGCGCCTGGCGCGCCAGTTTATGGCCTTTAAAGTTCCCCTGACCTTCTCGGTATTGCCCGACAGCCCTTTCGGCGACACCCTGGTCAAAGAGATCAAGTCCCAAGGCCTCGAGCTGATGCTCCATCAACCCATGGAACCCCGGGAATATCCCCAGGTGAACCCCGGTCCCGGTGCGCTGCTGTCCGCCATGAGCGCAGATGAACTGATCGCCCAACTGGAGCGCAACCTGGAGCGCATGCCAGGGGTCAAGGGCATCAATAATCACATGGGGTCTTTGCTGACAACCGATTCCGCACGCATGTACCAGGTCTTTTCGGTTCTTAAAAAACGCCGCCTCTACTTTATCGACAGCCGCTCCACGGCGGACACCATTTGTCGCCCGTCAGCCCGTATGTTCCAGGTGCGATTTGCCGAACGGGACATTTTTCTGGACCATTTCCCGGATGCCCAATTTATTCGCCAACAGTTTCGCCTGCTGGCCAAGGAGGCTCGCAAACACGGCCAGGCGATCGCCATTGCCCATCCCCACCGCCTGACCGTTGAGCTTTTCAAAGAGATGCTGCCCGAGCTCCAGAAGCAGGTGCAATTGGTTCCCGCCTCGCAACTTGTCCAGCTGATCGGCTGAGGCCCGGCAGGGCCGCACCGGTTACGGAGAACAGGAAAAAGCATGGATGTCCACGGTGGGGTCGTCGTAGCCCGCTTTCTGGCCGCGCGCCGCGTAAAGCATCTGTTCACCCTCTGCGGGGGCCATATATCCCCGATCCTGGTGGCCGCGCGCGCGGCAGGCATCCGAATCGTCGACATGCGCCATGAAGCAAACGCCGTCTTCGCGGCCGATGCGGTCTCCCGCCTGACCGGTCGCCCGGGGTTTGCCGCCGTGACCGCCGGCCCGGGGGTTACCAACACGGTGACTGCCCTGCAGAACGCCGCCCTGGCCCAATCGTCGGTCATCCTCATGGGCGGTGCGGCGCCCACCGTGCTAGAGGGGCGCGGGGCGTTGCAGGACATCGACCAGATGACCTTGTTGCGCGCGGTGGTCAAACAGACCTTCCGCATCAAACGCAACTGCGATCTGCTACCGGTGTTGGAAACCGCATTTCAAACCGCCACATCCGGTGTGCCGGGGCCTGTTTTCGTGGAATGTCCCATCGATCTTCTCTACCCGGAAAAGCTGGTGCGTAAATGGTACGGCGGTCGGCAGCAGGCCAGGCCTTCCCGACGTCTGCGGGATCGCCTGCGCCAGGCCTATCTGAACTGGCATGTGGACCGTCTGTTTGCCTGCCGCTTGGAGACCATGGAAGCCGGGCCTTGGACACCAACGGTAGATGCGGTGGATGACGATATGGTGCGCAGAGCCGGAGGGATCCTCCGCCGGAGCCGCCAGCCCGTCATCCTGGTGGGCAGTCAGGCCGTTTTGCAGCCGCAGTGCACGGCGGCTTTGGCCCGTGCGTTGGAACAAATCGGCGTCCCGCTCTATCTTACCGGCATGGCCCGGGGGCTCATGGGTCGCAACCCCGCCCTGGTGATGCGTCACCAGCGCCGCAAGGCCCTCCAGGCCGCCGACACCGTCCTTATCGCCGGTATGCCGTGCGATTTTCGCCTGGACTACGGGCGGGCCATTGGCCGCGGGGCCACGCTGATGGGCGTCAATCGCAGCCGTCGCGATTTGAAACTCAACCGTACCCCGAAGCTGGCCGTCGTCGCCGACCCCGCACAATTTCTGATACAGCTTGCCCAAACAGGCCCTTTTGCCAAGGATTCGTGGTCCGCTTGGCAGCAGACGCTGCAGACCACGGAGGACCAGCGGGAAGCATCTATCCACGACCAGGCGCTGGCGTCCGTGGAGGGCATCAACCCGCTGTATTTCCTGCAAGCTTTGGAAGACTTCCTTGACGACCGGGCCCTGCTGGTGGCCGATGGCGGGGATTTTGTCGCCGCCGCCGCTTATACCCTGCGACCCCGGAGACCGCTTTCCTGGCTTGATCCCGGCGTATTCGGCACCCTGGGGGTCGGCGCCGGTTTTGCCGCCGGCGCCAAGCTTTGCCGACCGGAAGCGGAAGTCTGGCTGATTTATGGCGATGGGTCGGCAGGATACAGCCTGGTCGAATTCGATTCGCTGGTCCGTCATAAATTGCCCGTGATCGCGGTCGTCGGCAACGACGCCGGCTGGTCCCAGATTGCCCGGGATCAGGTCGCCCACCTCAAGGATGATATTGGCACGCGATTGACCCTCACGGCCTATGAACAGGCGGTCGAGGGGCTGGGCGCCAAGGGGATCCGGGTCGCACACCCGGAGGAAATTGAACCTGCGCTGAAAACCGCCCGTCGCACCGCCGCCGCCGGTCGGCCGGTGCTGATCAATGTCCACATCGGCCGCACAGGCTTCAGGGACGGCTCGATTTCCATGTGATCAGGGGCCTTTGACGGAGGATGGTGCCTGGTCCCCGGGGGGCGTATCAGCCTCCCCGGGAGCAAAGCCCAAGGCCGTGAGAAATGCCGCTTCCATGGCCGCCCGCCGGGCTTTGATGCGCACCCCTGCCGCGGTGATATGCAACAATCCGAAGGGGATCTCCCGCATGAGGGCCTGGCGCTGAAGCGGGCAGATGTACCAGGTGCAGATCCAGGGGCGGGAATGGCGCGGCAGGCTGCATCCCCGATACCCCAGATAGCGACAGGGTTCGCGCCGATCGCGGCGCAACTGCTGCGGCGGTAGAAATTCGCCCTGCAGGTGGATAAATAGCAGGTCGCGGAAATCCAGCCATACCATGGCATGCCGGCAGCAGGGATCCGGACAGACCCTGCAGGTGCCTACCGCCAAATCATCAAACCAATCGCTTAGCAAATCGAATTGATGGGCAATGGCGGCCGCCTGCCGTCGTGCCGCATCCAACCGTTTGGTCGGCCGGTCCAGACTGAGGCGGAACGCTTCCTGAGCCTCGTTCCAGAGGCTCGGCGAAGACCAGAGAATTTCAGTTCTCACGATCTTGGACACCTTTCATGGCCGGTTGCCATTCCGTCAGCGGCGCCTCTGTATTTTAGATACAGGAACCGGCTGGGTCCAGCGGTTGGTTTCGCCATCGTAGAACCATTTGTCCGGAAAGCCGCGCCGGCGGGTGAAAGACGGATGTTGTGCCCAGTCCATAAGGGCTTCATAGGCGTTTTGAAGTCGACGAAAGGATTCCGGGCGGCCGCCGCGATCGGGATGGTGGCGCTTGGCCTGCTGCCGATAGGCTTTTTTGACCACCTTATCCAGATTGGGCGACATCAGATCACGACGATCGATCTTCAATTGAATCAGCAGGTGATCCTTGACGACCGCCCGACGCTCCTCGATGGGCTTTACCGCACCGATATCTGCGGCACCCTGCCGGGCATTGCGCAACAAATGCTGGGAGGCCCGGTATTTCTTGTTGGTGCGGCGCCGTTCGGCCCACCAGTCATTGCCCAACACATTGGCCATCTGGCTGAAATCATCGGCGGGTGTTAGGCCCGGTCGGCGGGCGAAGAGGAAACTGTAAATTTCCTGCCTGCCGTAAGGCAGAATATCCAATACGATTACCCGCTCATCAAAATGGAAGGTCGCGTAACGCGTCTGCAGCGCCTTGAGCAACCCGGTGCGTACTTGGAGTTTGTAGCGCAGCCGCTGCCGGCATTCCACCGAACAATATTTACGGCGCTGCATATTTTCCCGCGTACCGCAGGAAAGGCAGGCTCTGCCGTTCGATCGAGGCATCAGATGCCGGGAGGCGCTCAATTCAATTGGCCTTTCTGTTTCCGAACCGAAGATGCCGAACCTGGTGTCTGGGCACCAAACGGCACTTCGTACTAAATCGCCCGCAGAGCTTTTCTTTTGCAAGGCGATGATTACCGTTCACACGGGTTGGGCACCTGGGGGTTCCATCAAGGGTCCCTGAGCCTGCCGATGATGATACGCCGATACCGATCTTGTATACAACGCTTACGGATATTGTAAAAATGAATGATCATTTCATCAAAATCAAGGGGGCCCGCCAGCACAATCTCAAAAACCTTGATTTGAACATCCCCCTGCACCGCTTCACCGTGGTCACCGGGGTCAGCGGCTCGGGCAAGTCCTCTCTGGCCCTTGATACCCTATATGCCGAAGGTCAGCGGCGTTACGTGGAAACGTTTTCGCCCTACGCCCGCCAGTTCATGGATCGCATGGACCGACCGCAGATGGAGGCCATTGCGGGCATTCCCCCGGCCATCGCCATCGACCGCAAGGACCCCGTGCGCACCTCGCGCTCCACCGTCGGCACCATGACCGAGGTAACCGATTACGTCAAGATCCTTTATGCCCGCCTCGGCACCCTGCATTGCGAATCCTGCGGCCAACCGGTGGTCCCCGAATCGCCCCAGATGATCTGGCAGCGTCTGCAGGATCTTCCCCGGGGCACCCGCTTGATCGTGACCTTTCCCTTCGACGCCGACAAGTTTATCGAGCCGGCGGCGGAGAATGAAACCCCGCCCCCCGACCAGGTGCGGCGCGCACTGGGGCGCCTGGGATTTGACCGTATCTACCGCCACGGGGAAACGGTGAGCATCGACACCTGGAACCCCGAAGGCGATCACCGACGCCCGGACATCATTGCCGATCGGGTGGTGCTCAGCCCCGGACGCCGGTCCCGCATTCTGGACTCCCTGGAGATGGCCGCCCGCTTCGGAAACGGGCGCCTGAGCGTCCACACGGAAGCCGCGCGCCTCGATTTCAGCGCCCGGCGGCACTGCGCCCGCTGCGATCGCGCCTATGCCGCGCCACTGCCCAATCTGTTTTCCTTTAACAGCCCCATCGGCGCCTGTGACACCTGCCGGGGTTTCGGTCGCGTGATCGATATCGATTTGGATTTGATCATCCCCGACCGGGGACGCTCCCTGGCGGAGGGGGCCGTCAAGCCCTGGGGTGGTTTCGATGAGCGCGGCAACCATCGTATGGAATACGACGAACTGATGGATTTCTGCCGCCGGGCCGGCATCCCCGTGGATGTGCCCTTTGGCAAGCTAAAAAAAACCCACCAGCGCGCCATCATCGACGGTCGCGACGACTATTACGGCATTCGGGGGTTCTTCCAGTGGCTGGAAACCAAAACCTACAAGATGCCGGTGCGCGTATTTCTCTCCCGCTATCGCAGCTACGACATTTGCCCGGACTGCGAGGGAACACGCTTCCAGCCGGCCGCCCGCCTCTATCGGATGCGCGGTCGCGATATCGCCGCCGTCTACGCCATGAATATCGACACCGCCATGGATTTCTTCCATACGCTGGAAGACAAGATGACCAACGAGGCGGATCAGCTGGTGTGGAACGAAGTCCGCAACCGGCTGCGTTACCTCCAGGATGTGGGCCTGGGTTATCTGACCCTCGACCGGCAGTCGCGCACCCTCTCCGGCGGGGAGGTGCAGCGGGTGGCCCTGGCCTCGGCCCTGGGATCCTCTCTGGTCAACACCCTCTATGTCCTGGACGAACCCAGCATCGGACTGCACCCCCGGGACAACCGGCGCCTGATACGCATTCTCAAGGGTCTGCGCCAATTGGGCAACACCGTGGTGGTGGTGGAGCACGACCCCGACATCATCCGCGCCAGCGACTACATTCTTGATCTTGGCCCCCAAGCCGGCGAAAAAGGGGGTCAAATTCAGTATTTCGGACCCACCTCGGGTGTCAACGGCTCCCTTACGGGGGAATACCTGCGCGGCCGTCGCACCATTCCGACGCCCGCCAAGCGCCGACGGCCTGCCAAAGCGCATCACCTGCGCATCACCGGCGCCGGCGAACATAATCTGCAGGACCTCGACGTGAATATCCCCCTGGGGCTCCTGGTCTGCCTGACGGGCGTGTCCGGATCAGGCAAATCAACCCTGGCGGAAGACATTCTCTATCGCGCCCTCAAAAAAGCACACGGCGACCCGAAAGGCCGGCCAGGCCGTCATAAACGGCTCAGCGGCGCTGGACGAATCGCGGACGTGGTACTGGTGGACCAACGCCCCATCGGTCGAACCCCCCGGGCCAACGCTCTGACGTACACCAAGGCCATGGACCCTATCCGGCGCTTGCTGGCCGGCACCCGCGACGCCCGGGAGCAGGGTTTCGGCCCCGGCCACTTCTCCTTCAATATCGACGGTGGACGCTGCCCCACCTGCAAGGGGGACGGCTTCGAGAAAATCGAAATGCAGTTTCTCTCGGATGTCTACGTGACCTGTCCACGGTGCCAGGGAAGGCGTTTTATCCCTGAAATTCTCGCCGTCCGCTACCAGGACCAGAACGTGGATGACATTCTTAAGATGACGGTGATCCAGGCTTTGGATGTCTTTGCCGACCGGCGCCAGATTGTCGCCGCCCTGGCCCCCCTGATCGATGTGGGTCTGGGATACCTGCGCCTGGGTCAGCCCCTGAATACGCTCTCCGGGGGCGAGGCCCAACGGCTCAAGCTTTCGCGCTATCTGGCCCCCGGACGGGCACGGGAAAATGGTCTGGGCCGGATGCTCATTTTCGATGAGCCTACCACCGGTCTGCATTTCGAGGATATCCGCATCTTGTTGAAGGCCTTCCAGACCCTGGTGGATCGCGGTCACAGCGTGCTGGTCATCGAGCACAACCTGGACGTCATCAAAGCGGCCGACTGGATCATTGATCTCGGTCCGGAAGGGGGTGATCGCGGCGGTCGGGTGGTGACGGCCGGTCCGCCGGAAAAAGTCGCCCGCACCAAGGGCTCGCATACCGGACGTTACTTGAAAAGCATGCTCATGCCGTCCGGTCCGGCCGCCGATCATGGGCAACCGCCAGCCGTCAAAGAAACCCGCTCCGCATACGACGCCGGCCGTCCTTCGGAAATGATCCAGATTCGGGGCGCCCGGGAGCACAATCTGCGCGACGTCAACGTCGAAATCCCCCACAATGAGCTGGTGGTGCTAACAGGTGTTTCCGGTTCGGGCAAGTCGACCCTGGCCTTCGACATCCTGTTTGCCGAAGGCCAGCGCCGTTACCTGGAGAGCCTGGCGCCTTACGTACGCCAATACATGAAGATCCTGGAGCGTCCCGATGTGGATCTCGTTACCGGCCTGGCGCCCACGGTGGCCATCGAGCAGCGCGTCAGCCACGCCAGCCGGCGCTCCACCGTGGCCACCCTGACCGAAATTTATCACTTCTTGCGCCTGCTGTTCAGCAAACTGGGAATGCCGCACTGCACGGGCTGTGATCGCCCCCTCAGCGCCCAGTCGCCCAAGGACATTCTAAACCAGTTGAACACCCGCTATCCAACCGGCAGCGGCTGGATTCTGGCCCCCAAGATTGCCGGTCGCAAAGGGTTCCACAAGGATGTCTTCAAGCGGGCGCTGAAAAAAGGTTTCACGCGCGCCCGGGTGGACGGCGAATTGGTGCCCATCACCGA